>CALKXZ010000022.1 GCA_938003775.1 uncultured Granulosicoccus sp.
TTCTCGTTCATAGTGATTGCACTGTTTGCCAGCATACTGCTCTGGTTTCGTCGACGAGACCGGCAACGTCATGCACTGGTGCAAGCGGAATCGATGGGAGTGAGATCATGAAGTTGTGTGGCAACACTCTGGGTGACCACACAGGATGAGCAAGTCTGTGAAACTTCTATTGGCTAATCCCAATAGCACTGATTCGATGACCGAAAAGGTGCGCCTAACTGCTATGGCGTTGTTGCCAGACAATGCAGATGTTGTTGCAATGACCAACAAGTCAGGTCCAGCATCCATTCAAGGACCAGAAGATGGTGAGCTTGCTGTACCGGGTATGCTCAATGACATTCGACGCGCAATTGAGTGTGGCGTGGATGCAGTAGTCATTGCCTGTTTCGACGATACCGGTATCGAACAGGCACGACAGCTGTCACCGGTGCCGGTGATCGGTATTGGTCAGGCGGCCTATCATTTGAGCATGCTTAGAGGCTGGCGTTTTTCGGTCGTCACAACCCTGTCGGTATCTATACCCGTTCTAGAGCAGAATATACAAAAATTTGGCGTGTATCCCTATTGTTGCCAGGTCAGGGCCAGTGAAGTACCCGTGCTGGATCTGGAAAAACCCGGATCTGAGGCCCAACGGCGTATATCAGAAGAGATATCAAGAGCGGTGGATGAGGATAGGTGCGATGCGATTGTTCTGGGCTGTGCAGGTATGACAGACCTGGCCAGAACCTTGTCTGATGAGCATCAAATTCCGGTCATTGACGGGGTTGCCGCCGCGACTTGTCTTGCGTACTCTCTGGCCCTATCGCGTCAGATGTAAGCGGGTTAATTGTGTGTCAGCATGACAATTGTGGGAGGAATTCGTCGCCAAACAGACCGGTCTACGGCACAATGACGCTATGCAAACACCCATTAAAACCTTGTTCATGCGTGGTGGTACATCGCGTGGCGCATTCATTGCGGCGACGGATCTACCGCAGAGTATTGCCGAGCGTGATCGTGTGTTGCTGGCCGTTATGGGTTCACCTGATCGTCGGCAAATAGACGGATTGGGAGGGGCTCATCCATTGACCAGTAAGGTGGGTATTGTCTCCCCCGGTGGTCAGTCTGGAACTGATCTGAACTTTCTGTTCGCTCAGTTACAACCAGATTCAAATACAGTTGATACTAAACCCAATTGCGGGAATATGCTTGCCGCGGTGGTCCCGTATGCAATTGAGACGGGCATGTTAAGTGTTCAAGGGGCCACCACAACAGCCAGGGTGTTGACTCTTAATACCCATATGCACAGCGACATCACTGTGCAGACACCGCATGGACAAATCAGCTACGAAGGCGACACACGCATTGATGGGGTTCCTGGTACCAGTGCACCCGTGCGTATTGAATTTCTTAACACCGCAGGATCCATTTGTTCATCGTTACTACCCACCGGGCAGGTGGTTGATCAGTTTGACCATGTCGAGGGTGTTGGGTCGATTCAGGCCACCTGCATAGACAACGGTATGCCGCTAGTGATTGTTCGGGCGGAAGATATGGGTTGCAGTGGCTACGAATCCAGTGCAGAGCTTAATAATCACGTTAGCCTGAAAAAACGTCTCAATGCACTGCGACTGATAGCCGGCGCGCATATGGGGCTTGGGGATGTGTCTGCGAAGAACTACCCTAAGATGACGCTAGTAGCAAAGCCGACAGCTGGCGGTAGTATCGCAACACGAAGTTTCATTCCACATGTTTGTCATGATGCTATTGGTGTGTTGGCTGCTGTTACCGTCGCGACGGCTTGCGTGCTGCCAGAGTCGGTAGCGAACACAGTATCCTGTGTGCAGGCGTCTAATACGGCCTTTATTCAGGTAGAACATCCCTCTGGTGAATTCACGATCGAACTGACCAAGCACCCTACAGATAGTACTGCCATCGTCGGTGCTACTTTGTTGCGCACAGCTCGACTGATCATGCGCGGCGAGGTCATGATTCCGCATTCGGTATGGGGTGGTCACTGATGTCGGGGCTTATCGTCTTTGATTTTATCGTGTTGATAAAATGGCTTGCAGTTTTCCTGTTTCCGAAGACCTTTTTATGACCACAGAGAATATATCCAGCGCGGTAAGCCAATTGCGTGAGCTATTGGGTGAGCGATTGTCCACTGGCAGTTCTATTCTGGAATTGCACAGCCATGATGAAGCGTATGGCACGCCTGCATTGCCAGATGCGGTGGCCTATCCACAGAGCACAACAGAAGTGTCGCAAATCATGAAGATCTGCCACACGTGTCAGTGCCCAGTTGTGCCCTATGGTGTAGGCACCTCCTTGGAAGGTCATGTCATTCCTGTCAGAGGTGGTATTACCATTGATACCAGTCGAATGAACAAGCTGCTCAAGGTTTTTGAAAGCGACATGAATGCCATTGTTCAACCTGGTGTGACACGCAAGCAATTAAATGAGGAGCTACGCGCAACCGGGTTGATGTTCACGGTAGACCCAGGCGCTGATGCAACTATGGGTGGTATGGCTGCAACACGCGCGTCGGGAACTAACACCGTGCGCTATGGCACGATGCGTGAGAATGTGCTGGCACTGGAAGTTGTTTTGCCTGACGGACAGATAATTCGGACCGGTTCCCGTGCTAGAAAATCATCCGCCGGGTATGATTTAACCCACTTGTTTGTCGGTTCTGAAGGCACGTTGGGAATCATCACGCAGCTCACTGTACGGCTGTTTGGTCAACCGGAAACCCTATCGGCGGCAACGTGTGCATTTGATAGCATAAACCAGGCAGTTGATGCGGTTATTATGGCCAATCAAATGGGTATCCCCATGGCTCGCATCGAGTTACTCGATGAAGTGCAGATCAAAGGCATGAATATTTATAACCAGGATATGAACCTGCCTGAAAAGCCGCATCTGTTTCTTGAATTCCACGGCACTGAGGCAGGTGTCGATGAACAAGTCAAATTGTTTCAGTCGATCGGTGATGAATTTGGGGCATCCGACTTTCAGTGGGCCAGTAAAACTGAAGATCGTAACCGGCTATGGGCAGCGCGCCACAGTGCGTACTATGCGGGCAAGAGTCTGCGTAGTGGCTGTGAAGGTCTGGTGACCGATGTCTGTGTGCCAATCTCTGCGTTGGCAGAGAGTATCGCCAAAACTAAACTACTGGTTGCCCAAAGCGGATTAATTGCACCCTTAGTCGGGCACGTAGGCGACGGTAATTTTCACTTGTTAATTCTGGTGGAGCCGGACAACTCGGAGGAACTGCAACAAGCGCAGGCGTTGGCAGGAGCTGTGAACCGTATTGCGCTGGAATATGGCGGGACCGTTACCGGTGAACACGGGGTTGGCTCCGGCAAACGACAATACATGGACGAGGAGCACGGTGCTGCCTACCAGCTCATGGGGCTACTCAAACTGACGATAGACCCGAATAACATCATGAACCCAGGCAAGACGGTGTCCGTGGATTAGCAGATTTCACCGTCGGTGCAATCAAACACGCCGCTTATTCGTTGGTAGTGTTAAGAGGCAGCTTGTCTGCAGCCTCACTTGGCCAAGGAGTCTTCTGACAACCCGTGTTTTCCCGTGTGTCACAATCATCTGTGGAGTCGCTCATCCAGGCTGGATACCGGTATGCCTGCGCGCTGGATTCAAACACGGCAAATGCGCAGGATCTGGTCCATGAAGCCTGGTTGAAAGTCAGCCGCAGGCATGGAAAACTTCCCGATAAGGCACTACTTTTTCGATCCATCCGCAATTTGTATATCGATCAATACCGTCGAGATCAACGGGTTATATTTTCTGCCCAGGACGATCAAGGTCTTGCGGCAGGGGATCAGGTAGGGGCGCTGGATGTCGCTGAACTCCCAGATGCTCAGTTACACAGGGCATTGGCGACGTTACGAGATGAAGA
Organism: uncultured Granulosicoccus sp.; assembly: GCA_938003775.1. Taxonomy (GTDB): domain Bacteria; phylum Pseudomonadota; class Gammaproteobacteria; order Granulosicoccales; family Granulosicoccaceae; genus Granulosicoccus. The sequence continues at coordinate 3,905 of CALKXZ010000022.1, forward strand.
GCGTGAAGCGCTGTTTCTGTCTGTTGTTGAGGGTTACACAGCTCAAGAAATCAGTCAGTTGACCGGCACTGTCAGAGGCACTGTGCTGAGCTTAATACACCGAGCCCGTGTAAAACTGAAAAATCAGATGCTTGAAAACAAGGTTGCACATTTGCCGCGCCACAATGACGGAGTTGCCAGATGACTCACCTCGATGACAGGGTACGTAACCACTATCGGGCCTTGCAACTGGATTCTCAGGTGCTTGCCTCCATCAGCAATACACCCAATTCAAAAAGCCGATTCCGATTTCCCGCAATGTCGTGGCCTACGTGGGGTGCAGCCACTGTTTTTGCCAGTCTGTTGGTGGCGTCTTTGGCTATGGGTGTACACGAGTTTGGTAGTCGTAGCGAACGCACAGCAAGAACATTGAACGAGGCAGCGATGAATCACTCAACTAGGTTGCAATTTGAATTTGAAACTAGCTCCCTTGCACAGGTTGATGCCAGTATGAACCAATTGCCGTTTGAGGTTGTACTGCCGGTAAAATTCAACCAAGAGTATGAGCTGTTAGGTGCGCGTTATTGCACACTCAATGGCGAGCTGGCAGCCCATGTGAAATTTCTTAACCAGCGCTCTGACAAGCAAGTGAGCTTGTTCATGACCCGAGCGGTGGAGGATTTAAAAAAAATAAAAACAACCACAGATAACATTGACGGTGTGAACGTTACCCTGTGGAACGAATCAGGGTTGTTTTATGCCATGGCTAGCCGTTGATCGACAGAAATTTTAGGGACACTCATTATATGATCACTCATCTACCTCGCCGTCGATTTCTGCGCACGGCTGCCACCACCGGTGTGGCATTGGCTGCTGGGCTCAGCGGGACGACGCGAGCGCAGTCAACTCGTGGCATAGAAGGGCAGCTAGCACCGGAGCTGACCATAGATTACTGGATAGACGCCCAAGGCGAACCCGGATCTTTTTCAGTGGTTGATTCGCGCGGACAATGGGTGTTTCTTAAGTGCTTCCAGAATTGGTGTCCAGGCTGCCACAGCAGTGGTTTTCCCACACTGAAAGCCTTTGCAGATCGTTTTCATGATCACCCCGATGTTGCCATTGCGGCGGTACAAACTGTGTTCGAAGGCTACAGCAGTAATACACAGGAAGCCGTCAGGGAACTGCAGCTTCGCTATGAGCTGCCGGTGAGTATGGGCCATGATCCAGGTGATCCGAAGACCCATGATTCCCCTTCGACTATGCGCAGCTACAGAACGGGCGGAACGCCCTGGTTGATACTGATCAACCCTGAAGGCACGGTTGTATACAACGGATTTCACGTAGATACCGACAAGTTAATTGACTACGTAGCAGATCAAGTGAGTTGAACTTAAACAGGTATAACCAACGTACGGTTGCTCACGCACACGTTAAATGGAACCAATACGATCAGTCTTGCCCAACCTATTCTCACAACAGGCGATATAAGTAATACAGGAAACCTTAACTATGACGATGAACAAAAGAGAGTTTCTGAAAACCGGATTGCAGTTTGCTGCTACTGCCTCGCTGGGTCTGTCATTGGCACCCTCGGCGATTGCGCAGTCGGGTCAAGGATATCGATTGATAGATCCACCACAAACTACCCGGACCAAAGGTAAGGTTGAAGTGCTGGAGTATTTCTGGTTTGGTTGCCCTCATTGCTTTGCGTTCGAGCCTAGTGTGAACAAATGGGTGGCCAACAAACCCGATTATGTCGAATTCATTCGTGAAGCACCGCCGTTGAATCCTGCCTGGGAGGTGCACTCACGAACATTCTATGCCGCAGAACTCATGGGTGTCACCGATCAGATGTTTGACGAAATGTTCAACGCCATCCATGTTGAGCGTCGACGCTTGCGTGAAGCCGACAAATTCGCCCAATTTATGGGTGAGTTGGGTATTGATGCAGATATGTTTCGAAAGACCATGGATTCGTTCGCGGTAAATACGCGTATGAACCAATCTATGAAAATGGCTGCTGCCTCGGGTATTACTGGTGTGCCATCGGTGGTCATTAACGGTAAATACCTAACGGGTGGATCACTGGCTGGTAGCCATGAAGGTATCTTGCGAGTTATAGATGAGCGTGCTGCAGAAGAGCAGAAACTGTTGTAGTCCCGTTTGAGGAAAAATACGTGAAACGTAAAAAGAAACAACAGAGGCCACTGTCTCTAAAGGAAAAATATACATCGATGCCAGCGGATGGTAAGCGCCGGCTGTTTCTAACAGCTGCGGTTGGTGTGGTCGGTATGGGGGCGGCGGCCGTTGCGCTGTCCTCGTATGAAAAAAAGAGAACAACTCTGCATGATTTGACGGCGATTGGCGAAGGACTTCCAGTGGTGGTGCAGATTCACGACACCAGCTGCCCAGTCTGTCGGCGTTTAAAATCCCGTTCAGAGGCGGTGCTGGGTAAGCGCTCTGACGTGCTGTACCGGGTAGCAGACATTGCCAGCTCAGAGGGACAAGCTATGCAGAAAAAATTTGGGGCCGAAAAGACAACGTTGCTGTTGTTCAATGGCCAGGGCAAACACGTCAACACCCATGTCGGACTGGCGTCAGTGGAAGAACTGGAGTCTCTGTTCAGCCAGCAATACAGCATCAACTGATTACTGGCTAGATTGGAATTCGTTCTTCAGGCCAATACAGTCTCATTGGATTATCGACTAATAAACGCTGTTGCAACTCGGCGTTTACGGCAATGTGTGGGATAAAATCTACCAGCAATCCGTCATCGGGCATATGTTTTTTAAGGTTAGGGTGTGGCCAGTCAGTTCCCCACAACACGCGATTGGGGAATGACTCAACCACCTTTCGCGCAAACGGTACAACATCCCAATAAGCAGCTTGTTCACCATGTAATGCAGGTGGACCGGTATGAGACAAGCGTTCGGGGCAACTTACCTTGCTCCACACTGTGTCATGTTCGTGCATAAAGCGTAAAAACAATTCGAACTCCGGGCCATCAATGGGTTTTGTCACATCAGGCCGCCCCATATGATCAATAACCAGCGGTGTGGGTATCGCGCCAAAAAAATCCCACAACTCCGGCAGATCAGGTGCTTCAAAGTAAATCACGACATGCCAACCCAGTGGAGCAATCCTTGCGGCAATAGTTAATAGCTCATCCTTAGGGGTAATATCTACCAAGCGTTTGACAAAATTAAAGCGAACACCACGTACGCCAGCGATGTGTAGCGTGTGGAGTTCATCATCGGTGATATCAGCGTGGACCGTCGCAACGCCACGCGCTCTTTTTCCTGCGCTACGACAGGCTTCAATCAGTGCGCTGTTGTCTGACCCGTGGCAGGTAGCTTGAACAATAACATTACGATCGAATCCCAAGTGATCCCGCAATGCAAACAACTGATCTTTTGAAGCGTCACAGGGAGTGTATTTGCGTTGGGGTGCGTAGGGAAATTCGTCTGCAGGACCAAACACGTGACAATGTGCATCGACGCTCCCTGACGGTAATTTAAAACGTGGTTTTGTTGGGCTGTCGTACCAATCTAGCCAACCTGGTGTTTTGGTGAAACTCATGTTGCGCAGGTGTACACAGGAACATTGACTGACATCATGGTTGTGATACGAACACAGGCAGCTTTATCGCTCATACACTTTTACCATGTATACCGTATTACTATTCATATCTTAGACCTTTACTGGCCAGGCGTTCACGCATTTTGTAAAGATCAAGACCCAGCGTACCGGCTTCAAACTCTTTTCGCTTAGCACCTTCGTTGGCTATACGCTCACGTGCTTTATCAAGCACCACTTGGGCTTCCTCTCGACGTACAATACACACGCCATCGTCATCGGCAACCACGATATCACCTGCGCGTACAATCTCGCCTGCGCAGACAATATCAATATTGACAGAGCCTAGTGTTTCTTTGATGCAGCCCTGTGCACCTATCGCCTTACTCCAAACCGGGAAACCCATTTGCGTGAGTTCTTTAACGTCACGCACTCCCGCATCAATGACCAGGCCACGGCAACCGCGTGCCTTCGCTGACGTGGCTAGTAGGTCACCGAAGTAGCCTGCATCAGAGGGCGAGGTGGTGCCAAGCACTAACAGGTCACCTTCCTGGATCTGTTCCACCGCAACATGCAACATCCAATTATCCATGGGTGGTGCCAGTACGGTAATCGCCGATCCGGCTACTGTCATTCCCGCATAAATTGGACGTATATAGGTGGCAAGTAAACCTCTACGAGCTTGGGCTTCATGGACTGTAGCCACACCACACTCGGCTAACCCATCAATGATAGATCGGTGAGCGCGTTCGATGTGTTGGACAACCAAGCCAGTTTCGTGGGGTAGGGGAGTCATGGTTGGATCCGTCAGGTTGTTGGTTTACTCTGGGTATTTATTTCAAAGCGCCTGTTGTAGGCGATCAAGAACAGCCATAGCGGGCAGCACTTGTGAGAACGAACCGTTGGGTTCACGGTTCTGTACGATTGCCTCGACAAATTCACGGTCAATCAACTCAATGCCGTTGCTGGATACTGCCACTTTGCTCAGATCAATCGGTTGCTCATGTCCGTCGACAAGATCATCGTAGCGCGCAATGTACGTACCGTTGTCACAAATATACCGAAAAAATGTACCCAGTGGCCCATCGTTATTAAACGACAAGCTGAGTGTGCACAATTTTCCGCTGGGCGTTTTTAACCCGATGCTCATATCCATGGCTATGCCAAGCTTAGGGTGTAGCGGGCCTTGTAGTGCATAGACTTGTGACGGTATCTCACCCGTTTGATACATAAACAGGTCTACCGTATGACAGGCATGATGCCACAGCAAGTGATCAGTCCAACTGCGTGGGTTACCCATTGCATTCATGTTAGTGCGCCGGAAAAAATACGTTTGCACGTCCATTTGTTGAATAGCAAGTTCCCCTTTTTTTATTTGCTGGTGCATGTATTGGTGTGACGGATTAAAACGTCGGACGTGCCCCGCCATGCCCACTAGATCCGTATCTTTGTGTACATCCACGACGCGTCGAGCATCTTCGATACTGTCTGACATGGGAATTTCGCATAACACGTGCTTACCGGCATTCATGCACTGGATGCTTTGTTCAGCGTGCAATTGCGTGGGTGTTGACAGTATTACTGCGTCCACATCCTCACGAGCCAGCGTCTCACCAAGATCTGTTGTGGCATGCGCAATGTTTCGATCACGGGCAAATTCTTCGATGGATTCGCGTGTACGGCCTACAACTGATGTAACCTGTACACCGTCAATTTTTGCCAATGCATCCAGGTGTTTCATGCCAAAGGCGCCGGCGGCACCGGCCACTGCAATGCGAATCATCAAACTGTTTCCTCAAAGCAAATAAGGCCTGCTGCTGTGTTAGACATAGGCACGTGATAAAAACGATAGACCTCGGATGGCGAGTGCATTGCCCCACGCATCATTAACCACATTATCAGCTCGATACCCTCGGAGCCTGCGTCGCGTAAATAGTCTAAGTGAGTCAGCTTGGTAAGCTCTTCCGGGCTATTCTGCAGATGATTTAGAAAGTACTGATCAAATTCTTCGTTGATTAAACCGGCGCGCTCACCCTGTAATTGATGCCCCATCCCGCCAGTGCCAAATACGGCCACATTGAGTTCCTCTGGGTACGATTCCACTGCCTTGCGCAGCGCTTTTCCAAGGTTAAAGCAACGATTTCCAGTCGGTTGTGGGTATTTAATGACGTTCACACACAGCGGTATTACTTTACAGGGCCAGGCTTCCGGCTTGTCAAACATGACAGTCATCGGTACCGTCAAACCGTGGTCAACGCTCATCTCGTTAGCCAATGCCATGTCAAATTCGTTCAATATCAGGCTTTCAAGAATATGTTCGGCTAATTCACCGTGTCCGACTACATCAGGCACATTGCGTGGGCCGTAGCCTTCGTCGTGTGGTTTGAATTGATCGCCAACGCCCAGCACAAACGTATTAATCAACTCCACTGAAAAAGCTGAGGCGTGATCGTTGTAAATAAGGATGACAACATCGGGAGCGATCCGTTTAATCCATTCTCGGGCTGGGCCATACCCATCAAATAAGGGTTGATAGTAAGGGTCCTGCTCCATGCCTTTGTCAGCGGCGGCACCAATAGAGGGTATGTGTGAACAACCGACACCTGCAACGATTCTGGCCATGGACTATCTACCGGTTTGATTTTGTTTTTTACTTTGATTGCCTTCGAGCTTTCGACCTCCGTCGAGCATCATTGCACGAAAATCATCGACGCTCATGTCGCTCATCAAGCCGCCAACATGTTGCATAGTCAGGCCGTCAAACACGGCCAACTTGAATGTATAGTAGATATTACCGCCCACCTGCAACATGCCAAGCCAGTCGCGTTCTTCAACGAGCTGGCGCTGTTCTGGACTCATCGGGTATTGGTTTAGGTACGCCGTGGGGTTCGCACGAAACTGCTCCCGGTTGTCTGCGTTGTCCAGCGACTTGCAAAACCTATTCAAGTGAAATCCTTCTTTGCAGCGCTTGGTATCGAAAATATAGGTTCCTGGGATGTCGTCGTAGTCGTTATCCATGGCAGAGCTTTGAGGGCGCACGCTGAAAGTTTGATAGATTGTATACAAAAAAGATCTTTAAGGGTGTGCGTTGCGTAGTTTACCGGAAAAAGGCACAATCAATGTATACATGAAAAACGATATCACCACTCCATCAGGCCATTCTCAAACAGAGCGTGGGTTGCGAGAATTACGCAGTCGAATCATTGCGGGTCACTGGCCTGCTGGCAGCAGGCTGCGCGAAGTGCCGCTTGCCAAGGTGTTGGGTGTGTCGCGCACGCCACTGCGAGCTGCGTTGCTTAAGCTGGAACAGGAAGGGTTGGTCGAGCGCTCTGGCGCAGGCTATACCGTACGAGGCTTTTCAATCGAAGACGCCTATGTCGCGATCGAGCTACGTGGAATCATTGAAGGCACTGCGGCGCGAATGGCAGCTGAAAGAGGTACGACGGTTGGTGAATTAGAACCGATAAAAGCCACGATTACAGCAATCGATACAATTTTTGCTAATGATGCGGTCGATGGATATGCGCCGCTCAATGACCAGTTTCATAAACAACTTGCTGAACTTGCAGAGAATGCGTTGATCAAGCGTGAAATAGAGCGAGCTAATCAGCTACCGTTTGCTGCACCAAGTTCGTTTTCCTCCAACAGCGATGATTTCATCCGGTTTAAGAATTCGTTGGTAATTGGACAGCATCATCATCGCGCATTGGTTCAAGCCATAGAGCGCGGAGAGGGTGCTCGTGCAGAGGCGTTGGCGCGAGAACATGCGCAGCTGAGTAGAGCCAACATCGAGGTTGCGTACCTTGAACGCAGTGAAAATAATATCAAAGTGCCTCAACTGGCACTGATCACGACGGAATAATCATAGTGCGCGTGCAAGTTGCCATAGTTGGCGGTGGGCCTTCGGGCTTATTATTAGGGCAGCTACTGCATAACGCCGGTATAAAGACAGTTGTGCTGGAGCGTAAAACACGTGAGTATGTGTTGACCAGAATTCGTGCCGGTGTGCTAGAGCGCGGCTTGGTCGACATGCTTGAAGAGGCCGGGGCGGCGGATCGTTTGCATGCAGAGTCGTTCAGGCACACAGGCATTATGCTCTCTAGCAATAATACCTACTTTGAGGTGACTTTCGACAAGTACGTTGATCAACCCATGACCATTTACGGTCAAACAGAATTAACACGAGATTTGTATGATGCCCGTGAGCGTGCTGGTGGCGCTACTTTATTCAACGTTGATAAGCTAACTCTGAACGATCTCAATACGAGATCACCCAGTATCGATTGCAAAGTCAGCGGTGAGCCACTGCATATAGATTGTGACTACATCGCTGGGTGCGACGGGTTTCATGGTGTTTGCCGTCAATATATACCGGTTGAAAAACGGAAAGAGTACTTGAAAGACTATCCATTCGGCTGGTTAGGAATATTGTCAGAAACAGCGCCAGTTCATCATGAATTAATTTACAGTAATTCTGATCGAGGCTTTGCGCTGTGTTCAATGCGCAATCAGAACTTAAGTCGCTACTATGTTCAATGCGACATCAATGACAGTGTCGATAATTGGACTGACAACGCCTTCTGGAATGAGTTAAAACGTCGTCTTCCAGAACGGTTTGCCAGCACTATCGAAACTGGGACCTCCATTGAAAAATCAATCGCACCGCTACGCTCCTTTGTTTGCGAGCCCATGCAATGGGGTAATTTATATCTGTGCGGTGATGCAGCGCACATAGTACCGCCAACCGGTGCAAAGGGGCTTAATACAGCGGCATCTGATGTACGCTACTTGTACGCAGCATTGACACAGCGATACACCGATAATGATGAATGCAAGCTGCAAAACTATTCTCAAACAGCGTTAGAGCGAGTCTGGAAAGTAGAGCGCTTTAGCTGGTGGATGACATCCATGCTGCATAGATTCCCTGATCAGTCAGAATTTGATATCAAGATTCAACAGGCAGAGATAGCCTTTTTACAGCAAAGCGAAGCTGCACAAGCCAGTCTTGCGATTAACTATGTTGGTCTGCCTTATTAGTCTCGGCGAGAGGAGGCAGTACCCAGGATGGAAATATAATCATGATTATTGATTGTCACGGTCACTACACTACTGCCCCTCCGGCTCACCAAGCCTGGCGAGATGCACAAACGGCTGCGGTAATTGACCCTGTAGTGACTGTGCCTCCTTATGGTGATATTACAGATGATGAAATCCGTGAAACCATTGAAACTAATCAGCTTCGCTTACAGCAGATTCGGGGAGCCGACCTGACCTTGTTCTCGCCGCGTGCATCAGCGATGGGTCATCATATTGGCGATAGCGATACCAGCATGAGCTGGACACAAGCTTGTAATAATCTGATCCACCGGGTATGCGAGTTGTACCCACTGAATTTTGCTCCGGTATGTCAATTGCCACAAACGCCTGGCACATCGTTAGAGGGCTCGATTGCTGAGCTCAGCCGCTGCGTAAATGAACTTGGGTTTGTCGGTTGTAATTTGAACCCAGACCCATCGGGTGGGCATTGGACATCCCGCCCACTGACAGATCGCTTCTGGTACCCCTTCTTTGAAACCTTGGTTGAATTAGACGTGCCGGCGATGCTTCATGTATCCAGCTCGTGTAACGCAAACTTTCACGCAACAGGGGCGCACTATATCAATGCGGACACAACCGCGTTTATGCAATTTATTCAAGGCGATCTTTTTGCCGATTTCCCAGATCTGCGTTTTATCATTCCTCACGGTGGTGGGGCAGTTCCGTATCACTGGGGGCGCTACCGCGGTTTGGCAGACATGCTCAATAAACCGCCTTTAGCCACTCATGTCATGAACAACGTGTACTTTGATACCTGTGTTTACCATCAACCAGGAATTAACCTGCTACTCGAAGTCATAGAGCATAAAAACATTTTATTTGGCTCAGAAATGGTAGGCGCTGTTAGAGGTATTGATCCAGAGACGGGTCACTACTTTGATGATACAAAGCGGTATATCGATGCATTGCCGCTAAGCAATACGATAAAACAGGATATATTTGAGCACAATGTTCGGCGCGTTTTTCCGCGATTGGATGATCGCTTGAAAGCTCAGGGGCGGTAGTCATGTTATACGAGTTAACCTGTGTTTATGTCGCGGTATTCATTAGATCAGTGTTACTGTTTCCACTGAGAAAAATACGCGTACCGCTCAATTTTATTCCCATCGGGGTCATTGACATGCAATGACCAAATTATTCACAGAGCACTAGAGACAGATCGGTGGCGAGAAATATATTGGAGTGCAGTTATTCAACGGTCAGTTCCAAGGCGTTGATGACGAAAGTAATCCCAGAGTACGGTATCGACAAACCACTGGAATGCTTATTCTGGGAGCGTGGAGCCAACGATACGTATCAGCTGCTTTGTGCCAATACACGTTATTTTCTAAGGGTGTATCGCTGTGGTGCTTTTCCAAGGGAGGCAAACGAATTCGAAGTTGACGTCTTAAACTACCTGCACCAACAGAATTTTCCTGTTGCATACCCAGTTGCGCGAAAATCAGGTGACTACCTAACCCGGATCAATGCACCTGAAGGGGCTCGATACGTTCTGCTGACCACATTCGCTAAAGGCACCGTACCCGACTACGAATCCTTGGAGAATTGTCGCTTGGTCGGAAAATCGGTTGCTCAACTGCATTTGGCATCCAGTGGTTTTGAATCATCACGCAAGCGAACAAATCTTGATCTCCAGGGGTTGCTGGACAAGTCTATGACTGTCATACGTACATATATGGCGCATCGTCCGGACGCGCTCAGTATGATTGTTCAAGTTGCACAGAAGGTGCGAGCGGCCGTTCAGGCAGCACCCGTAAGGTCTCTCGATATTGGAATTTGCCACGGTGATCTACATGGCGGTAACTTGCACCTTCACGAAGGTAACGTTACTCATTTTGACTTCGAAGAATGCGCGTTTGGCTATCGTATATATGATCTTGCAACGTTTAAATGGGGTACCTGTATGGGTTCGGATAAACGGCGATGCATGCGTTGGCCAGCCTTTCTGGAAGGGTACGAATCAATACGACCAATTTCTCAAGCAGGGCACTCGTTAGTCAATAAGTTTGTCATTATTCGAGAACTGGCGGAAACCGCTTACGGTATTCGGCATGTACAAGATTTTGGTCGCAACGACATTATGGCGGCAGATATCGATCATGTGTGCGAGCGATTAAAAAATATGATTAAGACTGATGAACAAATACTCTGATCTTCCTCAGCCCCGACAGACACTCTGTGTGCTTGAGAAAGAGTGAATGATCGATTTAATTAAAAGAGGAGTGATGGCAAGTTATTTTTCAAATCGATTGGTGTCGTTACGATGGCGTTTGTATCGTCTTGCAAGCGGAAATGGCGACTCGCCGATCGAATACGCTATTGTCAGCTCACCTTTATTAAATGCACTTCCACACATAGTGTGGAAGTTGCAAAAATCCATTGCTGGCTATTCATCTCAGTAATACGGCACCTGCCAAAATAGCAACCACAATGCACCCCTTCATGCGCCCCTCCATGCGCGCAAAGTCGCGCCCATTTGATGCGTGCAAGCCGCCTGCAAATGCCAGGTGACGGTGGGTCTTCTCTCTGTTTGAACGCTCTGACGGTTACAGAGCGCTAGTGATTCCAACAGGTGGTGGCGTCAGGTCAACAATCATGATGATTGACCGGATGAATCATTGCCCAGAACAGAGTTCGCCTTGATAGCGTTTGTAAATTGGCTCAGCGCGCGTGAAAGATCAGTACGAGACAGCATGACTTCTATTAGTCGGAATTGCGTTTCATCAGCCTGTGCCGCTGCCAGCGCTGCACCAAGCTGTGCGCGCGTCTGCACACGTTGGCCTTTTCCACCAAGCCCTTCACACATGTCGGCGAAGTGCCATTCATCAAGATCGTTGTACTGCGTATCGCCCTGAAAGGCTTTAAGCATGCCCCAGGCTTTGTTGTTGTAGACAATCACAATTGGAGCAACCCCCAATTGGCGGCAGTTACCCAACTCCCAGCCGGTCATCTGGAACGCACCGTCTCCGACCAATATCAGCGTGCGTTGCTTGGCTGCTATCTGCAAACCGAGCCCTGCTGGAACACCCGGGCCCATGGTAGCGTAATAGCCTGGGGCCACCAATTCTGTGTGTTGTATGTCCAGTGCCGAGAACAAACAATCACCCATGTCCGATGAGATCGGCATAGTGCCGTGTTGGTTGAACATATCGTTGACGGCGACCGCCACATCACGTGAGGTGATAGCTTGCTGATCGTGGGGCATGCCAATTTGGTAGTGGGCACTGGTGGGTGTGGCGCTGCCTATGGTCTCGGCTTGTGCAAGCAGTTGGTCAACAAATTCAGGCAGATAAATATCAGTGTAATGGTGATAATTTATGCTGACTTGAGCATCAAAGGCAACGACTGCCCGACGCATGTCAATTTTGCGCTTAGAGACACCAAAATTGGTATCGCTCAAAATGACGCCCAGCATTAACAGACCATCGGCGTGCTCAATGAGTTTGCGGACCGATTCATCACCGGCAAGGCCTAGGTAGGTACCCGCCAACGGTGCATCGGTTTCCGCCAGAATGCCGCGACCCATAAAACTGGTCACCGCTGGTATGCGCAAAAGCTTAGCAAGCTTTGCCACCTTGTCTGATAGTGCGTAACGGCGAATCTCAACGCCAAGTAGTAGGGCGGGATTCTCAGCATGCTTTAACAGCAGCAATGTTTCAGCCGCCGCCGCTCGGGCTGCCTCGGCGTTAGATTGGGGAGGTTGGTAATCTGGAACTGGAGTGACTTCTGCTTCTACCTGGTCGCGGGGAAACTCGATGTAAACCGGTCGAGAAAGATGGCGAGCGGCACGCAGCACCCGCGCAATTTCTGCAGGCGCCGTCTGCGGGTCATTAAGAACACACTGGGCACAGGTCACTTCGTTCATCACCAATCGCTGGCTATCAAGGTGCTTGACCTGATGATGCAGGCTGAGCCCCAGCTCTCCTTCGGCAGCCCCAGGGGCTCCTGATATCACGACTAATGGTGACTTCTCGGCGTAAGCGTTTGCTACTGCATTGATCATGTTCAGGCAGCCAGCGCCGTAGGTGACAACAGCAACGCCCAACGTACCCCGGTAGCGCCCAGCAGCGTCAGCAGCGAAACCCAGTCCTGGCTCGTGACTGAATGTATAGAGAGGCAAGATGCCGGAGCTTTCGATTTGCCGGAAAAACGGCAGGGCAAAATCACCAGGAATACCGAAAACTTCACCGGCGCCGTAATTTTTAAGGGCATGCAGCAGAGCATGTGACAGGTTCATGGAAAATCTCACAGGAACTGGGTTGGTTGACGATACCCCATATCCGTAGTAATCCCAACTACACGCTTTGGGTAGATTGGGCTTGTAGCGCGTTCGATGCCCTGTCAGAATCAGTTTGCACGGGTTTGTAAAGAGATGGCATCGTAAAGTCGTGCACTTGTATGTTAGCGAGCAACGGTTAAAGCACACGGGGTAACACTTAATCGAAGAGTGTCTCAATACCCTGATATGTTTCACTTAACCAGGTTAGCTCTGCCTCAATGCTAAGAAGCCCTCTGCGTAGTGCAAAGTACAATGCCAGCGCATCAGCTGGCATATGTTTACGTTTATCTGCAGAATAATGTAGCGTTTCAATTTCCTGATAGGTTGCTTGTAGTAATTGACTTTCTCTTATTCTGTTAGCCAGTTGTTCTTGCATGATGCAATGATTGTCCACAGACATTCCCAGGAGTTTTACCAACAATGGGTCTCTTATTGGGCGGTCTTTGATGGGTGATTCAAACCACGATTGCAGGGCTTGTCTGCCTGTAGCACTTATCGTGTACACCTTCTTGTTAGGCTTATCCGTTTGTTTTATCTCTTTGAACCGCACCTGTTTTGAATCAGCCAGTGTGCTCAGCTCACGATAGACCTGTTGATGGCTTGCCTGCCAAAAATAGCCAACTGAGCTGTCAAAAGACCTGACAATCTCATAGCCAGTTTGCGGCTGCCGGTTTAGCAAGGACAAAACAACGTATTTCAGCGACATATGCGTATTGTTGCATAATACAGGGTGAGTTGCTATTATATGCAACAAGTAGCATAAGGATTCGCCATATGATCGGTATACTGGTTGTTTTTCATATCGTTGCAGGCTCAGTTGCGATTGCTGGCATGGTGGGCGCCTTGTGCACCCGTAAAGGCCAGATCTGGCATCGGCGTTTCGGTAAGCTCTACATCTATGCCATGGCGGTCGCATTGCTGTTGGCGTTTGTGGTATCAGCAATGAGCGAAAATTTATTTTTGCTGTGTATCGCCGTGTTCAGTACCTACCTGATTTACACAGGATGGCGACTCGCGATAATCAAGACCGGGGTGCAGAACACCCTCGATGAATGGGTTATCAGCGTTATGTTAATTGTTGGGGTGGTGATGATTGGCTTCGGTGGCTACATGAGTGCCATTGGAGACAGCTTGGGCATAGCCCTGATGGTATTTGGTGTTTTAGGATTTATTCCCGCCTGGTCTGACTTAAAACGTCAGGGTACGTGGCCGAAGGGCAAGGAACGAATCATGGCACACTTGTCTCGCATGGGCGGTGGCTGTATTGCGACTACAACTGCCGTCTTTGTGACAATTGTTCAAACAAGCCCTGCATTTATTGCATGGATACTGCCCAGTGCCGTTGGTTCTGTACTGATCACTTACTGGTCCCGTCGCGTGTTATCTAATAGACCCATATAAGCCATCATATTCACGGGGCTTAGGGTGTTTCGGGATTTCACCTTGGCGGTCATCAGCCACCTAGTGGTTCTGATTGGGTTTCCATCCTCGTGTCGGTGAGCGAAGTAAACACCGTAACTCGCGCAAGCGAAATAGTTATCACGGTCAGAACACGTACGTTGTGCTGACATTTGGCTCGCTCACCGGCCAGACCTACACGTCAATGCATAACGCTTCGGTCTGGTTGGTACAACGATAGATATTTACATGCTAAGAGCGACTATTTTTACAGTATGAAACGACTAGTTTGCCGCAGCGGTTCGTAACGCCTCTGCAGAAAACATGAAATCACCACTCTCTAAAGGACGATGGCAAGCAAGACAAGCGGCCTGATTTATTCCTTCTTTATGTGTTTTATCAGCAGTGAAGAAAGCGTAGTTCCAATCACTGTTTCGCAGTGTAACGGGAATGTCATCACCCCAGCCTGAAGCTTTTTCCATAAGTCCGTAACCTGCCAGGCTTTCTTTTTCATAATAGCCATCAGCCCCTACGATAGGTTCACCATTGGTATCCAGCTTGGCTTTGTTTACCACCATTACAATGACCGATCCATCGGGTAGAGCACCCCCATCCTTAGCGCCAGCCAACGCAATATCATTTGCGTAGATATAACGTACTTGCTTGTTATCGGCACGGTTGACAGTCGAGTATTGCGTGAAAGTATTTTCGTAGTCGGTAGGAAATTTGACTCTGGTCTGGTCTAAGGTTACGGTGCTGAACTCGCTGGTCTGCGCTTCCCCATCGATGGGTAAGGTGCTGAAAAACTTAGCCAGTGCGGATATGTCGTCATCACTGAGGTGCTCAGCAATTGCATTCATCAGGGTGTTTTTTCTAGAACCCTCTTTAAATGCAATCAACTGATTGGCAAGGTAAGCTTCTCCTTGCCCAGCCAGATTGGGGAAGTTATCAGCAGTGCTGATGCCGTTCAAGCCGTGGCAAGCAGTACAGGCGATGGCATCTTCATGGCCTATTGAATCCTGAGCGAGAGTAAATTGAGCTGAAGTAAGAATGCTGGCAAGCAGGAGATATTTTTTCACTGGGGGTCTCGCTATCTAGGTAAGAGTTTAAGCAGGTTCAAACACAAGGTGTTCTATCACCCGCCTGTTAGGTGTTCTTGTGTTTAGAAATCACCAAACTGCAGACCCAGTTAGTGAGGGATCAGCTCAAATAGTTGCATTACCAGTCTCAATATCTTGAAAAATGAATGTCCTTGTTGGGGAAATTAATCCCACGTAAGATGACTCATGGCGTGGACAATGTCGGTTCTAGCCTGACCTATCTACTGTGGGAGTAAATACTAAAAATCAGTGGCCTCAAATACGCTGAGACCACTGTCTAGTGGGTCGTTATGTATTGAACAGATCCGTTACTTCAGAGCTAAACGATCTTAGATTGCCAAATTGCCTGAACAATGAATCGTCTGGCAAACCAAACCAACGACCAAGACCTGCTGCATATTGTTCAACTGAAAACGTGGGAATCATGCGAGCACGATTACTCGTGTATTGATTCGTATTCGGGTCAGCTTCTGGCACTTCACCGAAAATCCGCCCACCTTTCACTTGTCCTCCCAGTATGAACTGATGCGCTCCCCAACCGTGATCAGTTCCATTTCCGTTATCAGTCAGTGTTCGTCCGAAGTCCGACATGGAAAAAACGGCTACATCGTTCCAGGCGCCCATTTCAACCATGGCATTTTTAAATGCCGACAATGCCATTGAAATTTCCTTGTGCTTCTGCGGTAGATCAGTGGATTGACTGGAGTGTGTATCAAAGCCTCCCAGCGTAACGTAGAAAACCTGTCTGGGAGCCGAAATCACCTCTCGTAGTGAGATGGCTTCAGCCACCGATGCCAACTGTTGCGCAAGCTGTGTGGGCGGGAATACCGAATTGATACCAGAACCTAATGATTGAAAACCGGAATAGGTTTCCTGATTTTGTATGCCGCGCTGCAAGGCACTATCTACGTCGCGTCGTAGCAAATTCGCCTCGTCATTGTTCGCCATCTCAAGAAATTCTTTCAACATGCGCCTGGCAACGTCATATCGATTGTTATTTCCTAGGTACCCCCCCTTTTCAATAATGTCCAAACCAATAGACTTGCCTCCTGCTGGTAGTCTGAAAGTTCGAACGTTCGACGCGGCGACAAAAGGATCGAGACTGGTGGCAGACAAGGTGGAAAACATCAATTGTGCAGTTGGATTAATGCGGTTGTATTGACTGACAAACCCACCACCCCAACCGAATCGTGCACCCTCTGTTGAAAGGGTTTGCCATGTGGATTGCTGGTCATTGTGGGAGAACAGGCGGCTAGGTAATGCCACTCTCGCCATATTCTGACGATTGGTTTTTGCCAAGAGAGGGCCAACGTTCGCTATGATCGATGCATCCTGACTGTTAAACAGGGTGTGTAATTCGGATAGCTCCCTAGGTAGGCCATATTCCCGCCCACCCAATGCGGCAGAATTGCGAACATTCAGTTTGAGTAAGTTGTTTCGATTGCGAGATGAATTGCTATCGTTGTATTTATGACTCTGCATCAATTCCTGGCGTGAATTAACCAATTGTCGATAACTTGCAGAATCATACGGTATGAGTGTATCAGCATGATCCATTCCTCCTTTCAGGTTAATGCAGACCAATGCTTTGTAACCACCCGATTCAGCTGCTTCGGCACTACGAGCACCGAATGTCTGCAACATTGCCGATGAACCGACTAGTCCAGCGGCCGCTGATTTTTTTATAAAATTTCTTCTGCTATGTAAAGTAGGCATAATTTTTTCCAGAATCAGATTGGGTTAGCGAAGTGTTGCGCTGGCGTTGCTTGCTATCGTTGCAACGACTGCAGCATGAACACGCGCGAGCAAATCATCCGAACTGTTCGCATCGATGCTTTCTACAATTTTGACGATGCGCTGTTTATTGAAATTCCCCATTGCACCCGCAGTAAGGAGTAGATCAAGGTGATCAACCAGCGCTTTAGGGTTGCGTGCCAATCTAAATTCTGTTCTGTAGTCCGGAACCAGCGAGGCGTTGGGACGGTTATTTCTCGTGCGTTTAACGGCAAACTCAGTCAAGAAATTCGTAATCCCGATTACGCTGCCATCATTGACTATCTGCAGCTCAGGTACGGTCAGTCCAGCATTCCCAGTTTCAGTGTTCGCTGCCACAAATCCGGGGCGATAAAAGTTGAATACCGATGGTGGGCGACCGGGATGCTGTGCAAGTCCGTACACGCTGCTTGACGTGTCTCTTAATTTGCGTTCGTTATTGAATATGTCATTGGGTTTAGCATCGAAGGCCTGCAGTAAGTGAACAAAACGCAGTACGGGCTCGCGAACCTTGCCTGCAGTTCTATTACTGTTCGCATAATTTGAATGCACAGAGTTATCAAGCAGAATGGCTGCTAATGTGGCTGCCAGATCACCGCGCCTGCCTGTGCCGAATGAGCGTCCATCACTAGACACATAGCGGCCTCTATTGAACGTTCTTGCAACGCGCTCTATGTAGTCTGGACGGGGATTTGAAGATGTAAATCGTTGTATCAGTTGTTTTGCGACGAATGGGCCGACATTCGGATGTGCAAATAATGTATCCAACGCGATTTTAATGCTTCTATTTCCAGGTGTGCCAGCAGGGATGGTGACACCCAAGAATGTCTTTTCTCGTTCAGAGTGGTGTTGTTCAAACATCTTCATGCGTTTTCGGTCCCCCGGCCCATAAGGAAAACCTCCATTGAATTCCTTTCTGTCGTGCGATAGTCCTGTGAATACACGAGATAAACCAATGATGTCGTTGTTGTCATAGGTGTCTATGGGCACGCCACCGGATTTTCGTTCAGATCCGTCAAGGTTAAGCTCGGTGAGTCCAATGGTGAAAAGCTGCATGATTTCACGTGCATAATTTTCGTCGGGCTCACGTCCTGTTCTTGGGTTTGCTTTTCTATTGCGAAAGTACGTTAAATACCGAGCCATCATTGGCGAATAGGTGATATCTTCGAGTAAGTCTCGGTAGTTTCCGAACGCATTGTCTTCGAGAATATCCAGATAATAGGCCACTTTGTACGGGACTCCGCTCAGGCCTTGATCCGATGTCACTATGATTTGAGACAACGCATACGCCATACGGAGTCGCAACTCGTCCTTGTCTTCAATCATGGCTTCCCATAGGAAGCTACTGTTAATTTTCCGCCTTGGAATCGGTTTGCCGCCAAACTCTCGATCCACCCGATTAACGTAACTAATCCCTTTTGGGATAGTCATCTGGTTTGCTATCCACTCGCTGGCATGGCGACCGACCAAATCGTTTATTTCCTCTATGCTGCCTCCAAATGAAGCTTGCATGAGAAATCGTGACGCTTCTTGCTGAGTGCCTATAAAGCTTAAGTCGCGACTATCATTTGGTGCAGGTGCAGGTGCAGGTGCAGGTGCAGGTGCAGGTGTGGGTGTGGGTGTGGGTATTGGGGTAAATGGATTGTCAGTTTGCGAGGGAATATTCTCGGAGGAACATTGCCATCCGCCGTTTAGAGGGTCGCAATCCTCTCTACTGATATTCGGACACTGCTCTGCAAATTGTTTTTTCGCACTGGTCAGTGTCGCACCAGGTTCAGTGGTTATGATGCACGCCTGCGCAGTTGCTTCTCCTGCTAAGAGCAGGCCTGTGGTGGCCCAAATAAGCAGAAGCGATCCTTGAACTATGCCACTACGCCGACGACGATTTTTTTTCATCATTAGAATGTTTATTTATTATTGTCAAAATGTGCTGAGGATGATAGGCACCGATGATTTCGATGGAGTTGCTCGAACAACCACGCAGATACTAGTTGGTAATGTTGTTGAAATGTCTAAATATCCGATTACGTATTCGCTAACTAAATATTCATGAACTTTAGTTTGCAGAGGTTGTTCGTCTGTGATAGGCGCAGGTCAAGCCAAGTCGATAGAGCCCTTTACTTGGTATATGTGATTTGTGTCACATTTTAGATTCACTGATACATTATTGGGCCAAACGCCTCAACAGTGATCAGACGGGAAGCCCATCGCCTGTCTTTAACATAACGATCATTCCACTAGCGCTAATTGACTATGTGACCGGTCTATTGACAACACTATCCCGTGTGAAATACCCGCCTTCTCTATAAGTCAATAGAGAGGATGTGACCGTCGCTTGTGTTTCACGCTTGTGCCGGTGTGAACCAATCCAGTCGCGCTGAACTAACAAGTATGGAGCGATTCGCTGAGACTGCACAGCGACTAATCAGGTTGCCGCCGTGGTTGCGCACTATGATGTGCTGATGCTGGTTGTGAAGGTGTGACAATGAGACTTGTTGGACTCAATAGAGTCGCGAAATTCATGTGCTGATATGCAAACCGTTCCTAAATGGAAAGTGACAAGATGCCTATTTCCCAACGGTGGAGTAAGTATTAGGCATAGGCTACGAGAGATGACTCATACAGATCAGACACGCATACTGTTCTGGCTGAACCTACAGCTTATGGTCGCGTGTGAATGGTTCATGATGCTGGTAATAATTGACAGTCTCTGCTCTAGAAAGAGGTTATAGTTTTGATAGAGCCTGCATGAAGCCTTGCGAGTCAGTTGAACGTACGTTATCGCTTGTGCATAGGGTCATGCTTGGCGATCGAATCAGGTGTCACACACACGTGGAGCTGACATGATGAAATCGACATCGTTCGTGGTATCCCTTTACAAGGGTGCAATCTGTTTGGTCGGCATGAGCTTTTACAGCGGCGCTCAAGCGACACCTACTGTCAACGGTACTACCATTTCTTGGCCGGATAATGGTTGGTATCAGGTGCAGAATTCCTCGACTTACGAGTCGCTTTGCGAAGGTGGGCGACAGTGTGTTGTGCCGCTGGGGGCCTATATCGTCATCAATCATACGACGGCAGAGCGGTTCGAGAATATCGAGGTTACAAACGTTTCATCGGCAGACAGACCCGTGGTCGTTGGAACGACTATCAGTTGGCCTGACAATGGCTGGTATCAGGTACAGGATGCAATGACTTATAACTCTATTTGTGAGGGAGGGCGTTCCTGTTTGGTATCTGAGGGTACCTACAACGTTATCAATCTGACTACGGGACAACGCTTCGAAGGTATTGATGTGGAAGACGCCGGTGACAACGCTAACAATGGTAACAATCACGGTGTTCGCGACGGGGTGTATCCAGCCAGAATCAATATAGACGATAGTTCTATAGTGACCGAGCTGCCGCCGTGGACGTTCAATGGCGAAATTGTCGCTGGTGACTACGTAGCAGATATGGATGGCGATGGTCAGAAAGATTTTGTATTCACAACTGACAGTGCCGCAGCAGCTCCGTGTGAATCACAGGTTGTGGTGCTGTCCAGTCTCGCTGATGGTATTCATTTGACTGACCAGGACCTGCCTGACACTTTGCAGATTTCTAATTCATTGTTTGCTGATCGAGGTTTTGATGAACAAGGTTGTTTCAATCTCGACACGGTCGACAATGCGCTCGACATCAACGGCGACGGTCTTGAGGATCTTGCGGTATTCGCACAAGTCGACTACCCGTTTACCGGTGAAACCCTGTATCAAATCAGCGCAGTCGTGTTCGGAGCCAGAACCGGTGCTGTGCGTGATGTTGCTACGCTGGATGGTCAGAATGGTTTTACGATTACTGATTCAAATGGCTTAATTGATGGGGTTGGTGATGTCAACGGTGACGGTTATGGTGACTATGGGTTTCGCAACAGTGGTTTTTATGTTCTAACACAGACGCGACTGCTCGCAGGCGCCGCATCATTACCGGCACGCCGGGAAGGGCGTGATATTCTCGATGCAGAACCACTGGCCTCTTTTGAACGTGGTGCCGTGTTGCGCCCGCTGGGTGATATCAATGGTGATGGCCTGGCTGATTTTAGCGCCAGACGCGTACCGTTTGGTGCACGTATTGTTCTGGGTACAAGCTCAGGGACTCTGGTTACTGATAATCCCGGTTTTGCAAGCGTCCATGCGGTTGGAGATCATGATGCTGATGGCTACGACGACTTTCT
This sequence comes from uncultured Granulosicoccus sp., assembly GCA_938003775.1. Taxonomy (GTDB): domain Bacteria; phylum Pseudomonadota; class Gammaproteobacteria; order Granulosicoccales; family Granulosicoccaceae; genus Granulosicoccus. Next base: position 25,320 of record CALKXZ010000022.1, read on the forward strand.
GGTGAGTCGACTGGTTAGTGGCGTTTGCGGATTTAACGGGCAGATTTCCAGTACTGTTTATGGTGCAGCGAATCTGAGCTTCCTCGAATCGACTCTGGATATCAGCGAGTTTGACTCACCCGGTCAGACACGCCTACTTGGAACTAACGACAATGTTTGTGGCATGCTGGGCGCTGTGCGGCTTGGCGATGTAAACGGCGATGGGGCAGAGGATATGCTGACTGCTGGCAATGTGCTATTTGGTACACCCGGTCGTCGCTCGGCTCTGATCGTTGCAAGCGACCTTGATGGTACCAATGGATTCAGGGTGTCAGGTATGGGCTATTCACAAATCTCAGGTGTGGATATCGATGCCGATGGTTTCAGTGATTTGATCATCAAGCAAACGGACAATGAGTCAATGCAACCGCGATGGCTCATTGCTGGTATGCCTGGCATTCTTTTCGACCCACAAGGCCCTCGAGATATCGTGGTGCAGGTGCGAGACGGAGAATGGACGGTACATTGGCAGTCAGCCAGCAGCTCAGCTCAAACCCATACGCTGTCGCTTAATAATTATGAGCTAGGGATGACAGGCAATGCCACATCGACAATCATCAGTGATTCGTTGCTGAACGAAGGCGGTCTGCTGGTGGTATCTGCAGTGGATGCTGACGGAGTTGTTGTTGGTAGTAATACTCGGCAGGTACCCGCCTATGAAGAATTCGAATCGTTGTCTGCCAACGTGCTGGGTCCAAAGGCTGTGGAATTGTTTTTTAATTCCAACACCGGTTCGTCATCTGGGTACCGCCATCTGGTGTGGCGTGATGAGGTATTGCTCGATCAATCATCACCTGCCGGTGCTGGAGGGTACTTCGACTCTTCGGTGCAACCGGGACAGATTTACCGTTATTTCATTCAGCCAGATTATCTGCTGGGTAATACCTTCAATGTCAGCAATCTGACCCGGTGGCCACTGTTACAGCGACAAAGCCGAGAGGTTGAAGCCTGGACGCCGCTTGAAGGTGTTGATATCCCGCCTGCGGGCAGTGGTGTTCTTATGGCAGATGGCAACACTCTCTACTGGCCTGATGATGGTACCTACCGGGTGACTGACACATCGACTGGCAGTGTGATCTGTGAGGGCGGGCTCGCCTGTGTGGTATCGAATGGTCGTTATGATGTTGTCAATCTGACAACCGGTAAGACTTACAATGGTATTGTCGTTAGTGCTGCGGGCGGGGGAGAGAATCCCGATGGTGTTGTTCCATTAAGCCCTGCCAATGTTACGTTTGATATTTACTCGTCGCGAGTGGCAGAGCTTTTCTGGGATCGACCATTAGCCAGCGATCGAGTAACAAGCACTGAAGTATATCGCGATGGTGTGTATCTAGGCGCAACCCGCGGCAATTCTTACTACGACGGAACTCGGGAAGAAGGCATTGCTCATTGGTACGAACTGGTAGCGGTTGATGCAGACGGCGACCGTTCTAGTGCTGCTACGCTGAATTTCCAGCGAGCTGTTCAAACCTTGTTACCGGATAATACCGACAACCTAGGTAGTTTTGACTACGAGACGGCCCTTAATGGAGATATCGCTGCTATCGGTTCCACTGCAGGTTTTCATGCTGTGAGCATTCTGGAGCGCGAAGGTGTCTCAGGAAACTGGTCGATCGTTCAGAAAATCGAACCAGATCCGAGTGAATCGTTTGAGCCGTATGGATCACACATTGCGCTTGATGGTGACACGCTAGTGGTGCTGGGCAGTAATGTTGCCGCTAACGAATTTGACGCCAACGTGCTCTATATTTATAGCCGTGACGGTAATGGGAGCTGGCGTGAAACTCAGCGCATAGACAATGCTGTTAATGATCGGGACAGTGTGGCTATTAACAGCGATACGATGGCAGTTCGTCGCCTAAATGGCGTCGAGATGTTTGTCCGAGACGCAGGTTCCGGGCAGTGGAATTCGGTTCAATTCATACGCATTGGTTTCGATAGCCGATACCCCGATCGGGCACTTGTACTGGCTGAAGGGCGACTGGCCGTTGGCGTTACTGGACACACAGACAATGGTACAACCACCGGTGCAGCTTATATCTATCGCCAGGCAGCAAACGGTATGTGGGAGCTTGAACAGCAATTGGTGCCGGATATCGCGTCAACCGATCTTTACGCAGGGATGAGCATCGGCTTTGATGGGTCCTCATTGGCACTCAGCATGAGTGATGCGCGTATTGTCGTGTTCTCTCGCGATGGAACGGCATGGACGCAAACAACAATCATAGATGCCCTCGGACCCAGTTACGTGATTCCTGTACTTGCCATGGACAACGATCACTTGCTTGTCGGCCTGAGGGAAGCTAACGGACTGACGAGCTACACCGGGGTTGTCGTGGTATTTGAAAAAAACACAGCAGATAGTTGGGTTGAAAGAACTAGGCTTGTACCTTCTGGAGGTGATGACCGATTCTTCGGCACATCAGTCAGCATTGATGGCAGTGAAGTGCTGGTTGGGGCTGGCAGTAATTCCATCGACAATGGTCTCTTCGCGTCAGTGCCTATAGGCTATCTATTTGAGCTAGACTGAGCTGAGTATCGCGGATTTGCTGGGTGACGAACTGACCGAGCATGCAGTTAAATATGCATGGCGAAATGTGTCTACAAATAGTACTTACTACGTATAGTATAGCTTACTGGCGGCTGCTGCTTTAAGGGAAGAAGGCTAGAATGCAGTGACTGCTAGGTATCATTGGAGGCACCACCCGAAAGAAGGAACAAAAATCAGAGGCTGCCGCAGCGGCGGCGGCCAAAGAATATATTGTGC
>CALKXZ010000023.1 GCA_938003775.1 uncultured Granulosicoccus sp.
CGCATCTGTGCTAGTTGACCGACTTGTTGGGTTGTTCTCGCTAGGACTCGTCGTGGCAGTTGGAGGCATGGTTGCTCATGAGTTGATTCCCTCGCTGGTCACCATTGCCTGCGCCTTCATACTGGTCGGCATAGTTGTCAGTGCCTTTGTAATTATGAATTACGCATGCCGTTCGTTGCTCGCACGCCTGCTACCGTCCAAAATCAGCGGAGCCCTGAACAAGCTGTACGAATGCCTGGATCTGTATCGCAATCGCAAAACGATCTTGCTGTTGTCTCTGGTGTTAGCACTCACTTTCCAGCTGATGAGGGTAGTTATGGTCTATCTGCTTGCCGTGAGTTTGTCGATCAGTGTCGACATTCGCTACCTATTGATTGTTGTACCTGTTGCATTGTTTGTGCAGATGCTGCCAATCAGTGTTTATGGCATCGGTGTGCGCGAATCAGCCATGGTCACCTTGCTGGCAGTGGTAGGCATCAGCTCCGAAAGTGCTATTGCTTTAAGCATATTGCTACTGGCTATTCAGATCGCCGCGGCACTTCCGGGTGGAATACTGTTTGCCATGGGACACAGGCTCATTAAATCTGAAAACGTTAGTAAGCAGGCTGGGAAGTAAAAAGGTACTCAGCCAGAGCCATAAAATATTTCGTGGCGACTCTGGCAGCATGTTCCTTGGCATCCTGCTGGCCTCCTACTACATCGGTATGAGTCAGGGCGAAAACAGCTATCTGTTGCCCGTGGCCGCTGGGAGGATATTGGCCTGCCGCTGATGGACAGTATCTCCGCCATGGTCGGTAGAGCTATGCCCGGTAAGTCGCCTCTTAAGCCTGGGCGAGATTATCTCCATCATCGGTTGCTGAACATAGGCGTCTCAAATAACGTGTATGTTGCTACCATGCCGCTTCTGCATGCATTTCTGGTCGTAGTTGGTTTGGTGGGCAATCACCTCCATACTCCCACTCCCATAATGTTCTGGGCCTTTGTGATGTTAGTCATTGGACACTATTTCCTAACGCCCCGAATCATCAGCCAGAATTGGTCCGGTCATATTCAGGCCAGCTGAAAAACGGCAGGCTTCGTTAGGATTGGACAAAGCCTCCAATTTGTTCCTCCTGTCATAGGCATGCTATTCGACATCAATCAACGTCCTTCACACTACAACCGGTAGTATTCGACACACCAGAGACCATCAGCATTTTTATAATAAAGGCTGATATGCACCTGTGAGCCATTGGCAGGCAACCCCGTCACTCTTAGAGATCTAGTTGCAGCATTTGTAATTGAGCCGCTATTGAAGTAGTTTTCCGCGCCTATGGAACTGCCTGCATGTACGTGCCATTCCGTAACGAGGTAGTTTTTGGCATCCCAAGTCAACGTAATTGAAGAGCGGTTCGCTGAAACTCCCGGCGCTGGCCCAGTGATTTGTGGAAACCGCGAGTCGCTTCCGCCGCCGGTCGCTGTGCCACCTGTGGTACCAGCTCCCGTTGAACTCCCCGTCGTTCCGCCGGTTGTACTACCGCCAGAACCACTGGCAGCCGTATATGACACGATCTCGGTTCGCCAATTACCTGTAACCAACTTGTAGCTGAATTCGACGAACACTCGCGACCCGTTTGTCGGCAGCCCTGACACGGTCAATGATCGCGTCGCTGCATTGGTTATTCGGCCACTGTCTAAATACTGTACACCTCCTGAGGTGCTGCCCACACGTACATACCATTGGATTACGTCCGTCGTGTTAGGTTTCCAGTTCAGCTTCATAGTGCTACTGCTGAGTACTGACCCAGGCGCAGGGCTGATTATTTGCGGCTTTGTAGCACCTCCCGCACTGCCTGTCGTACTGCCGCCAGTGGCACCACCCGTCGTACTACCTCCCACACTGCCCGTCGTACTACCGCCAGTGGTACCACCTGTTGTAGTACCGCCACTGTCACTGGCGGTATAAGATACAACCTCGGATCGCCAAACACCTGTCGTTATTTTGTAGCTGAACTCAACGAACACTTGAGAGCCGTTTGTCGGTAAGCCTGTCACTGTCAGCGACCGTGTTGCTGCATTGGTTATGCGACCACTGTCTAAATACTGCTCACCACCTGATGTACTGCCTACACGTACATACCACTGAATAACGTCCGTTGAATTAGGAATCCAGTTCAGTTTCATAGTGCTACCACTAAGTACTGAGCCAGGCGCTGGGCTGATTAATCGCGGTGTTGTGGCGCTAATCGCTGCTGACCTGTCTTGCACGATATTTGAGTCCAGCGGTCTGGTGGTTAGAGAACCTGAACCTGCCAGACTTGCCGAAAAGACGTCTGGCGGCTGGCACAAGCCAGCTTGTTTGAGCATTGATAGAAACGCCGCCGCAATATGCTCCTCACCGTTAGCATTGGGAATCACCCCATCCACTGTCATCGCGCCAGAGGTAGCATCGAAACCACTTGCCACATCGACCAGCACTACACGCTTATCAGCTAGCGCCCTTATTTTTTTCTCAATCAATTCTGCATAAACATTTGATGCGTACATCAAACTGACCGTTGCTTGACGCTCAGTAAAAATACGATGGTTCGGCACGACATTCGCCACTAGAACCTTCAGGTCACCAGGATTCTGGTGTGAAGCTATTACACTCTTGACTATATCCATCAAGTGGGTCGAGTTCCTGGCAGCCCAATCAGCAACTTGCTGCTTAGTACGCACGCCGGACATGATCGCCAGCTCTAAGTCATGTGAGCCCAAATGCACCAGCACATAATCTGGTTGGTGAGCCTCGATATACCTTCCAATAGCACGCACACGTGCATTGCCCGGGATCAGTTCGTTCTCTGCAACTCCTTTGAGAAGCTGTTCTGTGGTGATTCCGAGAAAACCCTGGTGCTGAGTGTCATACCCGAGGGAAGGGTCAAAGCCGGACAAATGGATGCCAGACGAACCATCAGGATTCTTGAAATTGTATGAATTAAGAGCCTGGTCACCAACCATGTCGACCGTACAACCCTGCGTCGAAAGCAAATCCAATAGTGGCTGTCTAAAGCTGGGGCGATCCTGACCCGCGACAACGGCGTCTCCCAACACCATAAGTGATTGCTGTGCAATAACGTTGTTGCAAAACGAACCAACCACTATCCCTGTCAAGCAGGCTCTGAACACAGAAACAACAAACGACGACATACAGACAGACCCGTTTTGAAAAAAATGATCAGACACGAGGTTACTGTAGGAGACCAACTTTCAGTTTAGGGTTACCGCTTACTCATTTTAATTCGATACTCAACAATTGAGGTATACGCTTGTCAAATCTTTAAAACTTGAGGAACGAATAAAACCAATTTAGTCAATTTTTTTAATATGACATTCATCACATTTTGAGTTTATATTCAGATTTTATTATCAACAATTTTTATATCTGCCAGCAATCGTTGCCCAAGGACAGTCAAGCCAGAACTATAAAGCAGGTCACTCTCCACGCTTGATTGTTGGATACGCATCAAGTGACTCAAGCGCCAATATGATTACAAACGGATAACCATACATACTGAATGGTAAGTCGGCACAGAATTAGGTGTGATATTTCTCTGGAAACGAATTTTCACTGTCTTAAACGCCAGCATCAAGCCAAATAGCAGCAACTAGAGAAAAAAAGGCACACCACCTTAAGCAATTACCTTAGTACTCAAAGTTTCTGATCACCCAGGCGCCGCTGAGAAGTTTGTACGAAAACTCTACGAAAACTGTCCGACCGTTCGTCGGGAGGCCTGTGACCCGCAAAGAGCGTGTATTACTATCGAATATCCTCTGGTCGGCATACTCGGTGCCACCAGCCGAATTACCAACACGCATATACCAATCGTCTACGCTCACACCGTTGTTCGCCCACCTGAACGTTACATCAGCACCTGGCAGCCTTGTGCCCGGTAACGGTGAGGTCAATTCTGGCTGACTATTTCCTCCTCCAGTGGTTGTTCCACCGCCGGTGGTGCCTCCACCGGTGGTGCCTCCACCGCTCGTACCACCGCCACCGCCAGCAAAGGCTGAATACTCAAAGTTTCTGATCACCCAGGCGCCGCTGAGAAGTTTGTACGAAAACTCTACGAAAACTGTCCGACCGTTCGTCGGGAGGCCTGTGACCCGCAAAGAGCGTGTATTACTATCGAATATCCTCT
>CALKXZ010000024.1 GCA_938003775.1 uncultured Granulosicoccus sp.
GTGCCTGAGCGTAATTCGCTACCGGACTCGATGGTGCGTTAACCGCTTGAAAATCAGGTGTGTGGACAGGCCGCGTAATGGTGGGATACCGAAGTGGTGGAGCTACGCGGGATCGAACCGCGGACCTCTTGCATGCCATGCAAGCGCTCTCCCAGCTGAGCTATAGCCCCACAACGGATGCGCAGAATAAAGCGTGACCATGGATGTGTCAAGCAAGATAGAAATAGCCACTTCGGTCTGACACCGCATACGAGGATATTGGGTATCCTTGCACTAGGCACTCTTGCATTCACTCTGGGGCAAGCGCTCGACAAGACATGAGCGTTGGCCCTGACAATGCGCTGACAAGCGCTGTGGAAAACTAATGTTCATACCTATGGGAACCATTGTCACAGTCTGTATGCTGATCACAGTGGTGTTCGCCAATCGTTTCCCTGGATTCGGACTCAATCGAGTCACGCCGGCACCGGTTCTTCGAGTTATTGGCATCGTTACTGGTGCGGCTGGTTTATGGAACATACTGTGGTACGGACTGCAACACATCGGGGAATTCTGGGGGCATATGGCACTAGGCTCTGGCGTTGTAATGACGCTGCTCAGTGCCATGTTGGTACTATCGCAAGATAAAATCCCACCTGTGCTTAACATCATTCGCCCATTCGCGGTGCTGGCGTTGGCAGGTTTTGCCATCTACTACGGACTGACTATTTACAATCTGTAGTCATCCGTGATGACCGAAACCCTGAATGAATCAACAGCGTGTGATTAATACTGATTGCGTCGTTCACGCAGCTCAGCAAACACGCTCACATCATCAGCAGTATCCATACCCAGTGATTGTCTGAGTTGCGGATTATCAGTACGCAAAAACGGATTGGTTTGTAGTTCCAGTTGCAACAGTGTTGGCACCGTCGCCTCACCGGCTGCACGCAAACGCGTTACCTCAACAGAACGTTGTTGCAAGGCAACATTGTCGGGGTCAACGGCCATGGCGAATCGTGCATTGGTGGCGGTGTATTCATGAGCACAGTAGACAAGCGTATCGTGAGGCAGGGCTTTGAGTTTGTTAACACTATTGAGCATCATGGCAGCATTGCCTTCGAATAGCCTGCCACAACCCATAGAAAACAGTGTATCGCCAGTAAAAACCAGCTTGTCTTCTGGAAAATAGAAGTTGATCATGTCGGCGGTATGACCGGGTGTATGCAACACATTAACAGCACGCCCAGCGAACTGAAACGTATCCCCATCTCCCACGTGCTGGTCGATTCCGATAATGGGTTGTGAGACGGGATGCGGACCAATAACCTGACACCCTGTTGCCGATTTGACCGCACCAAGACCTGCAGTATGGTCGCCATGATGGTGGGTAATCAGTAAATGTGATAATGACCAACCCTGCTGTTCCAATGCATTCATTACGGCATCGGCGTCACCGGCATCGATACAGGCTGTTTGCCCAGTATCGGTATCGTGCAGCAAGACACCGTAATTATCTGAACCGTAAGAGAACTGGAAACGCTGTAGTGTTGCCATGGTTATATTCCCGATCAATATTGACGTGACAAGATCAAAAAACTGCTAGTGCCCTACGTGTTGCGTTACGCAACCAGATTGATACACGCGGGCTATATTGCGTACTTGGTTGATGTTAGTTTTTATACGATTGCTCAGTCATTTGTCGCACAGTATCGTATATACCGGGGCAGGCAACCACCACCTGTCCACCCGATTGGATCATCTCGGCCATATTAAACGGTTCCACACAGCCATTGGCCTCCTCCACCAGCAGCAGCGCTGCTAAGCAGTCCCAGGCGTTCATGTGCGGCTCCACATAACCGATCAATCTACCCGCTGCGACATAGGCTAGATCCAGAGCCCCTGAACCACCGCGGCGAAATAAGCCCCCCTGATCCAGTAATCGCTGCAACAATTCAACGGTGTGTTGGGCAGGTACACGCGTACTGTGACCCACTCCCAGGGTACCTTGATCCAGGCTGACAGCACTACTGACGCTCAGTGCTTGACCATTCATGACAGCCCCCTGCCCTCGTACAGCCGAATACACTTCATTCGCAACAGGATCCTGAATAACGGCAATGACGCTCTGTTGCTCTAGCACGCAAGCCAGCACCACGCACCATCCTGGTGTTCCATTAACGAAATTAGTAGTGCCATCAATAGGGTCGATTACCCAGGTATAGCCGCTCGTTCCTGTTAAATTGCCATGCTCCTCTCCAATCACGGCATCGTTCGGGAACGCTTTTATCAGCGCGGCACGAATCTGATCCTCTACTGACTTATCCGCATTGGATACCCAGTCCTGCAAACCTTTAACGGCTATATCAAGCTTTTCCCGGCTTCTGAAAAATTCGAGCGCACGGTGTGCAGCGGCATCCACAATATGAACCGCTGTTTCGTGCCGGAGTGTTAGTGGGTCGGTCGTCATATCAGGTCACGCCGTTACCGCCAGCTGCCGCGCTACCGGCGGCATCCGGGGAACCTGATACATAGCGCAGGATATCGACAACCTGCTCAGCGGTTTGCGCCCAGCCCATGGCGGCGGCATCCACTTCTTTCAACGGATGAATAATGTCCTCATCGTGCAACGTGATGTAAGGTTTACCCAGGGCTGCGCAATAACCGGCATCAAACGCTGCGTTCCATTGTTTGTACTGACTACCAAAACGGATGACAGCCACGTCACAGGATTGTATCTGGGTACGGGTACGGATGCTGTTGACCTTGGACGACTGATGGTCCCGCCAAAATCCCGCATCTGCCTGACCCAGAACGTCACCCGCCGCATCGCTGGCTTCGTGATTAGTAATGGGTGAATGGAATGTCAACGGTAAACCGGCGCGCTCACTGGCCTGCATAATTCTCTCGCGCCAATCTGTATGAATTTCACCGGATAAATAAACTGACCATTGTGTTTGCATGATGGGATCCTGTTTGCTTGAAAGGCGATTACTGGGGAGTATTTAATGATGCGCCCGTTTTATGAAGCACCGATGGGTGAAAAACAATGGGGTGAGCGGGATGAATAGCACCCGCTTTCCACCTCGTCTATCATACGCTGCCATACTGACCATTCCCGCATGCTCGACACCCTACAAAGCTCGCTTGCACTCACTAGCGGAGAATTAGCCATCAGTGCGGTTGCGGTGCTACTCGCTGGCCTGGTTCGCGGTTTTGCAGGTTTTGGCTTATCAGCGTTAATCATGGCCAGCTTAGTACTGATCATGCCACCGTCAACACTCATTCCCGTGTGTTTTCTGCTCGAAGCCATGGCCAGTCTAATCATGTTTCGGGGTGGATTGCGCCAAGCCAATCAAACCATTGCTTGGGGCCTGGCAATAACTTCGGCTATTGGTGTGCCAGTGGGCCTACTAGCCACAATCACCCTGCCATCTGATCTGTCGCGCACTATTGCCCTATGCCTTATTTTAATACTCGCCGGGTTGCAATGGCTGAACAAGAGTCCGGCGTTCCTGGCAACTCGCAACGGGCTGTACCTGTCCGGATTCGTAGCCGGTGTATCCACAGGCCTTGCCGGTGTCGGTGGCATGGTTGTCGCGCTGTATGTGCTGGCCCAAAAAGCGCCTGCTGTACAAATGCGCGCATCCCTGGTGATGTATCTGTTTCTGGGTATGTTCACATCGGTAATATGGCTGTCACTGTCAGGCTTACTGGACACGTTGGCCCTAAAACGCGCCGTTATGCTAAGCCCGATGCTTATCATTGGGGTGCTGGTTGGAACAGCTCTGTTCAAACCCTCTCTGCAACAGTTCTACCGACAATTCTGCCTGACACTACTACTCGTACTGGCGCTTGCGGGTCTGGCAAGACTTGCGCTAGCTCGTTAACATCACGCATTGACACGTGAAAGGCTTTTACGTCATTAACCATAAATGTTGTTCACCATCACTACAACTCATACACACAATTCACTATGAAATCACTGGACGGTAAAACGGCCATCATCACAGGCGCCAGCCGCGGCATAGGTGCGGCCACTGCGCGTGTGCTGGCACAGCACGGCGCAAAGGTTTTACTGGCAGCCAGATCGGTCGAGCAGTGCGACGTGGTGGCACAGGACATTATTCAATCTGGCGGGCAGGCCGCGGTTATACGCTGTGATGTAACTGTATATACCGACCTGGAAGCAGCTGTTGCCACTGCTAATAGCACCTTTGGCCGAGTCGATATTCTAGTCAACAATGCTGGCACCATCGATCCCATTGCACGACTGGCAGACTCTGATCCAGATAGCTGGGACAACGTGGTGGATATTAACCTCAAAGGGGTCTATCACGGCATTCGTGCCGTGCTGCCTGGCATGGAGCAACAGCAGTCCGGTATCATTATCAACATCAGCTCAGGCGCTGCTACCAACGCGCTGGAGGGATGGAGTCACTACTGCGCCACTAAGGCCGGTGTGTTGTCCTTAACCCGCTGTGTGCATAAAGAATACGCGCATTCAGGCATTCGTTGCATCGGCCTCAGCCCCGGCACCGTCGCTACCAACATGCAGGTGTCTATCAAGGATTCGGGTATGAATCCCGTCAGTGAGATGGACTTCTCAGCACATATTCCACCTGAATGGCCCGCTCGCGCTATTGCCTGGTTGTGTACTGAGGAGGCTGCTGAGCTGTCCGGAACTGATTTCTCAATAAAAACCGACGAGGGTCGACGACGGGCCGGACTCATTTAGCCGGCCACTATTTCCACACGGGCCTCAAGCTCGCCAACAAGCCGATCACGTGAGTCGTATGACCTTTTCGCTAAGCCTCATACAAACGCAATTGCTGAACCTGCTAGATCAAGATTCAGCCTGCTGACAAACACTGATCGCCGTTGCCAATCGCTCCAGCACATCGTCTTTTGCCATCAACGCCAGCGTGTCTGCCATCGACGGTGATTGCGTGCCGCCGGTAATCGCCAGGCGCAAAGGCTGACCAAGCTTACCAAAACCAATACCCAGCGCCTCAACGCAGGCGTCCAGTGATGATTGGATTGTGGCAGCGTCCCACGTTGCAAGTTCAGCCAGACGTACAGATGCATCTTGTAATACGTTAGCTGTTGCTTGTTTGAATTGTTTGTTTTTGGCCTTCTCATCATAAGCCGTTGGTGCGACATAGAAGTAGCGCGCCGCCTCGGCCATGTCTACCAACGTTTTAGCCCGCTCACGCAGTACATCGACAACGGCAGATAATGCTGCACCGTGACGGGTATCAATGCCTCGTTCAGTCATATAGGGTTGCAGTGCCTCAGCTAACCGACTCGCATCGGTTGTTTGCATGTACTGCTGGCTGACCCAGTCCAATTTTTTGTTGTCGAATACCGACCCCGAACGATTAACCGCGTCGAGTGTGAACAGCTCGCGCATCTGCTCAGCTGTAAACAGCTCCTGGTCCTGATGTGACCAACCCAGACGCACGAGGTAGTTCAACAATGCTTCAGGCAGGTAACCATCGGTTCGGTATTGCATGACACTGACAGCACCGTGTCGTTTCGACATGCGTTTGCCATCTTCGCCCAGAATCATGGGTAAGTGTGCATACACGGGTCTGGGGGCACCCAGCGCGTCGAGTATGTTGATTTGGCGTGGTGTGTTATTGACGTGATCATCACCGCGTATGACATGAGTAATTTGCATGTCCATGTCATCAACCACCACCGTGAGGTTGTAGGTTGGTGTGCCGTCAGAGCGCAGGATGATCAGGTCATCCAGTTCTTCGTTGTCTATAACGATGTCGCCTTTGACCGCATCGTTAATCGTTACCTTGCCACTACTAGGGTTGCGAAACCGTACGACCGGATCAACACCTGCTGGTGGCGGGTCCTGACGATCTCGCCAGAAACCGTTATAGCGCGGCTTTTGCTTAGCTGCAGTCGCCTGTTCGCGCATGGTTTCCAGTTCGGCGGGTGTGCAATAGCAATAGTAAGCATGCCCGGCATCCATCAGTTGCTGAACCACTTCACGATATCTGTCAAAACGCTCAGTTTGATAAAACGGGCCTTCGTCATAATCAAGATCAAGCCACCGCATACCGTCGAGAATGGCCTGCACTGATTCCTCTGTGGAGCGTTCCGCGTCCGTATCTTCAATGCGCAAAATGAACTCGCCACCGTGTTTACGCGCGAATAAATAGTTGAATAAAGCGGTGCGGGCTCCACCAATATGCAAGTATCCGGTGGGGCTTGGTGCAAAGCGAGTACGGACCTTCATAATTGCGACTACAGGGCAAACGACACGGGGCAGCAGTGTACCGCAGTGTTGCGCGTGTATTCAGGCTACTCCAAGGACTTCACAGGGTCAAACGCAAAAATTTCCCGATTAAAACTGGTATTGCACCCGCTTAAGCTCAGCGCCAGGCGAGGCTATACTGTGTGCCTCGAAGATGTATTAAACCTGGACAATTCATGAAATCGCCGAATTCTCAACTGTCACCCGTGAAGGAGTCAGTGCCGGTGCCGGGTGGGGTTCCTATGCCAAAGGCTGGTAGTGTCGATGGACAAACACCGCCATTGAGACCTAACGCCCGGCCACGCTGGTTTTCTAGCGCTGCCACCGATCTGGGCCATGTGCGCAAAGTAAACGAAGACTCTTTTTTGGACGCTCAGGAGCAA
>CALKXZ010000025.1 GCA_938003775.1 uncultured Granulosicoccus sp.
CCCATTATGAACTGCATAAAACAAGGCGATCAGCGAGGATTTAAAACACAGGGAAACTCGCTGTCATCGGTTGGCAGGCAGAACGGGGAATACTGTATTTTTCTGGCGTTATCGGCTCATTCGGGTTCATTGGCTACCAACTTTGGATTGCCAGACAACGAGACCCTGCCAAATGTGTTCAGGCGTTTCTGAACAACAACTGGCTGGGCATGACGGTCTTTATTGCTCTAGTGCTGGACTACGCGATTAACCCCTAATGAATGAGGCTGCCTGGGTAGTACCACTACTAGAACGCTATACACGCGTAATAAATGCGTCGGAGGAACCCGCCTCAGCATGGGTGCAGGCTCACAATACGCTGCAATTGGCAGATACGCTGCTGGACAAACAACGATTGAATCAGCGTCAGCCCGACCATGCGTTGCAGTTTGTCGTTATTGGACCAACGCAATCGGGAAAAAGCACGCTGGTTAACGTGCTGCTTGACACGAGCGCAGCGGGTATCAGTGCATTGGCTGGTTTTACCGTCCACGCTCAAGGTTATGCAACTGGCTGCAGCGAAACACAATTGTCTGAATTAGAACCAATGATGGCACCGCTCAAAAGAACGGCGGCCACCTCGTTGAAAGCTGAACAGCTAGACCACTACGTACTCGAGAACGTGACCGCTGGAGACGATGCGCTTGTATCGCAAGCCGTGGTTTGGGACACCCCCGATTTCGATTCTATCGATGCAGGCACCTACAAGCGAGCCGTACTCAATGCAGTCGCCATTGCAGACGTTGTTATCCTGATGGTCAGTAAAGACAAGTACGGCGATAAAAGCGTCTGGGATACGCTGGAGCTAATCCAACCGCTTGCTCAACCCTTGGTTGTGTGTATAAACAAGCTTGATGAACAGGATACACTGGCGGTGCAACGCGCTTTTACGTCAAGGTTCTCAACAGTATTTGGCGATACCCAACCACTACTGATTTTATTGCCGTTCGTACCTAGAACAGATGCAGCTAATGGCGTGTCAATGCCAACAGACTGTTTGACAGCCTTACACCTGGCACTGGGTCAGGCGCAATCACGCATTAACCGTCAAGATACTGGGCAGCGCGTGGATAAGTTTATTGCCAAACATCGAACACAATGGTTGGCCCCTCTCCAGCAGGAACAGCTGGCAGCCAATGAGTGGCACTCGCTTGTCCAGCTGGCCATGACCAATGGTCGAGACAATTATGCGCGAGACTATCTGAACAACCCCGATAAGTACGATACCTTTAACCGGGCACTGGCAGAATTATTGACACTGCTCGAAATTCCAAATCTGGCACCTATTCTGACGCGCACACGAGAGCTGGTTACCTGGCCTGCACGCAAAATACTGGGCGTTGGTCGATCCACGATTGCTGCCAAACTGAGTAAAAACAAACACAGTGGCGACAATACCAATACACCCAATCAAGAAGCTGAAACACTTCAGCAAATATTCGACAGCACATTGATTAAACTGCAAAGCGAGCTACTCGACCAACCGCAAAACACCTACTGGGTCAGCCTGAGCCAGGCTTTGCGCGAAAATCAGCCCGCGATTCGCCAAGCTTTCATTCAACGAAGCGACACCGCCCGAGCAGACTTTGAGCCTCATATTGAAGCAGCGGCGAAACGTCTGTATCAACAACTACAGTCGCAACCCGCATTGCTCAATTCGCTACGTGCTGCCAGAGTGACAGCAGATGCCGCCGGGGTGGCATTGGCATTGAAATCAGGTGGACTTGCACCGGCCGATCTAATCCTTGCACCAGCGATGCTATCCGTTACCACATTATTAACCGAGAGCGCACTGGGTCGATATCTGGATACCATCAAAGCTGACCTCAAAAAACAGCAGCTAGCGCATATTGATGAGCGCCTATTTCAAGGCGAATTGACGGAACAACTACTGGGATTGTCCGACAAACTCAACTATGCAACCCTATTTACTAACAACCTGGAGCCTGAATTATTAGATGAACTAAAAAGATGAACACAAATTACTGACAACTATGCAAAGCATATTTAGTGATCTACCCAACATCAAATTGATCACCTTGTAAATACCGTGGGCCCGCACCGAACTGGCGAGCACGATCTTCTGGGTTGTAGAGCGCACACCGGGTCAATGACAAACACCCACAACCGATGCATCCAGATAACGTGTCCCTTAGCTGCTCCAAGGCGGCTATTCGCTCATCAATGCTTGTGCGAAAACGCTTACCCATACGCTGCCAGTCTCGCGCTGTGGGCGCTTGATTACTGGGCAATGTATCCAGTTGCTGCTTTATATCTGCCAATGTAAAACCCAGCCCTTGCGCGATCATAATAAATGACAAACGGCGAATAACATACCGCCTAAATCGGCGTTGCCCTCCACTATTACGCTCTGCATTAATCAACCCTTCGGACTCATAGTGGCGGATTGCCGACACTGACAATCCTGTTCGTTCCGCCACCTTGCCAATAGGCAGCCACTCGTTTGCGACTGGCTTATTTAAGCTTGCATTCATAATGATTCACTGCGCACTTGGAGTATCCGATTAAAAAACGCTTGACCTAAAGCTTACTTGAGGTTTTATGATAAAGCCACTGTGATTACCACCGAAAAATTAATGGTCATAAAATGAGCAATGCAAGGCTAGAACACCTCAATGTGACCGTCAGAGATCCAAAGCGTACTGCGAAGGTTTTATGTGATCTTTTCGATTGGAAAATCAGATGGGAAGGTGACGCAATCTACAATGGCTACACGATTCATGTGGGTGAACAGGATACTTACCTGGCGCTGTATTCCATGGGTGACACAACTGCTGAGACGAATAACAGCTACCGCACAGTCAACGCGTTGAATCATATCGGTATTGTTGTGGATGATCTGACTACTACCGAAGCACGCATTATTGAGGCAGGCTTCACTACCCATTCACATGCTGACTATACACCTGGAAAACGATTTTATTTCCAGCACGATGATGAGCTGGAAATAGAGGTTGTCGAGTATTGCAAGCCCTAGCCTGGACTATTCAATCATTTAGGAAACCCGCAGAGCCTGCGGCACCGCGTAATGACGCATAAAATCAGTTATTACAACGCCTACGCAGTGGTTCACGGTCTGCCAGGAGAACTTAATGATCCTTATACCGCTGCTTATCTTTCATTATCTTATTGACCATCTTACTCAGTTGCTTATCGCGCTTACGCGCCTGTACGATGGATTGCGTATTGTGTAAATCCTCCCGTTGCAGCTTGCGCCACCGGTTCAACCGATTAGCATCGAGTTCCCCGATCGCTATGGCGGCCTGTACTGCGCACCCCGGTTCACTTTCGTGCTGGCAATCTGCGAAGCGACAACGAGCCGCCATAGACGTGATTTCACCAAATACAGCATCAATGGCAACAGCGCTATCATGTAATCTTAGTGCGCACATGCCCGGTGTATCAATGACCCATTCACCATTGATCATACCCCTGAGATTAGTACGCAGACGCGTTATCATAAGCCCATATCGATTGCCAACGTAAAAAACGATACAGGCTATGTCAGCTATACGACATAGCCGTTACACGCCGCAGAAACGACGATTTTCCCATGCTTGAAAACATCAACATCTGGTTTATTGTATTTGCAGCACTGATAGCCGGAATTAGCCCGGGCCCGGCTACGCTTGCGATTGCAGGCACATCAATGTCTTGTGGCCGTAAGGCCGGCCTGGCATTGGCGTCGGGTGTTACAACAGGATCTCTTATCTGGTCTGTCTCAGCCGCGCTTGGGCTAGCCAGTTTGATGTCAACAAATGTTTGGGTACTGGAAATAATTCGCTACCTGGGTGCAGCGTATCTGATGTACTTAGGGTACAGGTCCGCAAAATCAGCACTCTCTAGTAATCAGGCGACAATAACCAGTTTCTCTGGGACAATCTACAGTGTCTACGCAAAGGGACTGGGGCTTCATCTGACCAACCCCAAGGCAATCATTTTCTTTGGCGCATTGTATTCGGTTGGCATACCGATGGGTGCTACTACCGTTGAACTAATGGCAGTAGTGGTAATATTAGGCGTGCAGAGCGCGCTGATGTTTCACGCTTACGCTTTAGTATTTTCAACACCGACAGTCACGAATGCCTACCTTCGTTTACGACGTTGGTTTGAAGGGCTATTTGCCGCGGTGTTTTTCGCAGCCGGGGTTAAAGTACTATTGACGCACTCGGAATAGATCACCCCGATACTTATCCGCTTGCAGAGCGCCGACTTAGTAGACGGCCGTCAATAAACACCAGTCCAATACCGATCAAAAACATGCCAATTGCATGCACCGCTTCAAGGCGCTCATCAAGTATGACCCAA
>CALKXZ010000026.1 GCA_938003775.1 uncultured Granulosicoccus sp.
CCCTTGTCTAGACATGAAGCATTAGGCGCACTCGCCATCATGAAAAAGCTTAGGTAGTCCCCACCGATGATTAGATTATGCGCAGGATTCCTGGCGTGCAGGATGAACTCAGATGGGGCAGACGCGATGAGTGTCTGCACCAATTCAGGTTCAAAATACACCCGAATACCATCGGGCCCTGTTGTGGCACCCGCTGCAACCATCATGCTGCGCGCGTGATCGTGCAGCACGGCAATGCCCGTGTCTCGCAACAACCTCAGGGATGCGTGATGAAGCGCATCCAGCTCATCAGCTGATGCCAGCTCTACCGGCTGGAGGTTTCCACGACGTGGTTGCTGGAAAGGCTTTTGATCAAATGATCCGGCAACACGAGGCTGGCGTCGCCCTCGCCTTTTACGCGTCACTTGGTGCCAAAAATTCGATCGCCAGCATCCCCAAGTCCTGGCACGATATAACCGTGTTCATTTAAATGGGAGTCTACCGCTGCTGTTACGATTGGCACATCGGGATGCGCTTCATTGAACGCTTTAATACCTTCCGGTGCCGATATCAAACACACAAACCGCATGTCTGTAGCACCACCTTGCTTTAATCGGTGAACGGCAGAAATAGCAGAATTAGCAGTAGCCAACATCGGGTCAACCACGACGATTAAGCGCTCATCCATTTGATTGGGCACCTTATAGTAGTACTCAACTGCTTGCAGTGTATCCGGATCGCGATAAAGACCAACATGCCCGACACGCGCGGAAGGAATGACATCGAGCATACCGTCAAGCATGCCGTTGCCAGCGCGAAGAATCGAGATGAATGCTAACTTACGACCTTTCAACACCGGTGCATTCATATTTTGCACAGGCGTCTCTATCGCCGTTGATTCCAGAGGCAAATCACGCGTTACCTCAAAACACAGCAGCCACGAAATTTCTCGCAGCAACGCCCGAAACGCTGAAGAGGATTGTTCACGGCGACGCATAAGCGTTAGCTTATGCTGCACCAGAGGATGTCGTACCAGAGTTGCATTGATACCTTTATCCAGCAAATCCTGTTCAGTCAGCATAACGATATTTCTGCTCTTGTAGTGTTTAAATGACGGGATGGTCGCGTGGCCAGAAAATGAGATTGATTAGCTTGCCAACTTCTTATAACGCACACGCTTGGGCTGTATAGCTGCCTCACCCAGGCGTTCGCGTCTATCTGCTTCATACTCTGCATAGTTACCCGTAAAAAAGTTAATTTCGCTCGGGTCTTCGTAGGCCAAAATATGCGTTGCCACACGATCTAAAAACCAGCGGTCGTGCGAAATAACGATAGCGTTACCGGCAAAGTCTAACAAGGCTTCTTCCAGTGCGCGCAAGGTTTCAACATCCAGATCATTGGAAGGTTCATCGAGCAGTAGCACATTGGCACCCTGTTTCAATGTGAGTGCCAGATGCAATCGCCCGCGCTCACCGCCTGATAAGTCTTTGACAAATTTTTGCTGGTCACTGCCCTTGAAATTAAAACGCCCCACGTACTGCCGTGCTGGCATTTCGTAGTTGTTGATGGAAATTATGTCACTACCTTCGGCCAGAACATCAAAGACAGTCTTGTCGCCATCCAGATCATCGCGGCTCTGATCAACATAGGCCATTTTAACGGTTTCACCGACAACAATACTGCCAGAGTCGGGCTGTTCTCGTCCCATCAGCATGCGAAACAGAGTGGACTTACCAGCCCCATTGCCGCCTATAACACCGACAATAGCGCCCTTAGGTATGCTGAACGAAAGCTCTTCAATCAGGACGCGCTCACCATAGGACTTGGTGACGTTGTCGAAATCAATTACTTTGTCACCTAAACGTTCGCCAGGCGGTATGTAAATCTCATTAGTTTCGGAGCGCCGCTGGAATTCCTGTGACTGCATTTCTTCGAATCGTTGCAATCGCGCCTTGGACTTAGACTGCCGGGCCTTGGCTCCCTGACGTACCCATTCTAACTCCGCCTTCATCGCCTTCGCATGGGAGGATTCCTGCTTGGACTCCATATCTAGACGTGCTGCTTTTTGGTCCAGCCAGCCAGAGTAGTTTCCTTCGTAGGGTATCCCGTGACCGCGATCGAGCTCCAGTATCCAGCCCGCCACATTATCCAGAAAGTAGCGATCGTGAGTGATAGCCACGACTGTACCGTTGAAATCGTGCAGGAAGTGCTCCAGCCAGGCAACGGAGTCTGCATCCAGATGGTTGGTTGGTTCATCTAATAACAACATGTCTGGTCCAGACAATAACAATCGGCACAGGGCCACTCGACGTTTTTCACCACCGGACAGATGCGCAACGTTCTCATCCCAGGGGGGCAGCCGCAAGGCATCCGCAGCGATATCCATCTGCATCTGTAAGTTATGCGCATCCGAGGCCTCAATAATGGCCTCCAACTTGGCCTGTTCTGCTGCCAGCGCATCGAAATCGGCATCCGGCTCCGCGTAGGCCGCATACACCTCATCAAGGCGCCTTTGCGCCGTCTTAATCTCGTCAACCGCCTCCTCGACAACCTCTTTTACGGTTTTTTCAAGGTCCAGCTGTGGTTCCTGTTCTAGGTAGCCCACCTTAATACCCGGCATCGGCCGCGCCTCGCCTTCAATCTCTTCATCCAAACCCGCCATGATCTTGAGCAACGTGGATTTACCCGACCCATTGAGCCCCAAAACACCAATTTTGGCGCCGGGGAAAAAGGACAGGGAAATGTTCTTGAGAATCTGACGTTTGGGCGGCACGATCTTGCCAACCCGGTTCATGGTGTAGACGTACTGGGCCATTGTGTATCCGAGGAGGTAAAAACGCCTAGTGTATAGAAAATGGCGGTTAGTCCCCACACTGAATCTCACCAGATAACGCGGTGGCGGCGAACTTGGCTGTTACAAACTAGACTAATGCAAGCGATCGTGCTGGCAGCCCTCTCGGGGGCGCCTGCGATGTTTCACTGATGACTACCGATACGGGCCCAGACCTATGTTTCAATCATTTTTCCCGCGACCTAGAATGTTTTTTCTATCAGCCGTTGCCTGGTTCTTTGTGTGCCTGGGAATTTGGTACGGATTTGCTGATGGCCTGGCTGCACAATTCAGCCTCATGCGCGAAGCCCTTCCCACCGTGGAAGGCGAACGCCCGCCTTTTCTCAACCCAGACAAGGTCTGGGTTTATCAGTACATCGTGTTGGTAACCGTTTTGTTCTGTATCGCTTGGTTTTTTATCGAACGTAACCGCTGGTACTGGTGGGCCGTCTGCGGCAGCGCGGTGATATTGCTGGTCTCGTATTTTCAGGTGCAGTTGGGGGTCTGGCTAAACAACTGGTACGGGGATTTTTACGACCTCATTCAACTGGCATTGTCGGAACAAGGAACCAGTAAAATTACAGCACAGCAGTTCTATGGACAACTACTAACCGCTCTGTACATTCTGGTGCCAAACATTATCATTCTGGTGACCTTCGCGTTTTTCACGTCTCACTACGTATTCAGATGGCGCACAGCCATGAACGACTACTATATGACTCATTGGCACAAACTGCGTTCGGTAGAAGGTGCTGCCCAGCGAGTTCAGGAGGACACGATGCGTTTTGCGGGCATCATGGAGGGCCTCGGCTCAGCGTTTGTCAGTTCTATCATGACCTTGATCGCATTTCTCCCGCTGCTGTGGACCTTGTCAAAACAAGTGACTGAGCTTCCAATTATTGGCGCCGTGGATGGGTCGCTGGTCTTCCTGGCATTATTGTCTGCAATCTTTGGCACGGTGTTGCTAGCCGCAGTCGGCTATCGTCTACCCGGTTTAGAATTCAACAATCAAAAGGTTGAAGCTGCGTATCGCAAAGAGCTTGTCTATGGTGAGGACAACGAAGAACGCGCAGACCCTCCCACCGTACAAGAACTGTTTGGCGGTGTTCGAAAGAACTATTTCAAACTGTACTTTAACTACTTATATTTCAATGTATTCCGTTACGCGTATCTGCAAGGTGCTAATTTTATTCCGCTAGTCGCCTTAGGACCCACGTTTGTCGCAGGCGCCATTACGTTCGGTTTCTATCAGCAGATTAGCAATGCGTTTGGCCGCGTCGAAAATTCCTTCCAGTTTCTTGTCAATTCCTGGACGACGATTGTAGAACTTATGTCTATCTATAAGCGCCTAACGGCTTTCGAGACGCGAATTGATGTCAGCACAATCGACGCAGCAGAACCTGCGCTAGAAATGTAGCAACCGAGGCAGCGCGATCCGCAGATCGACGGTGCCCTGGTTGGACGTTGGTCGTCGCTGCCTGTTTCGCTTAGTTTGTTAGCTGAATATCAACGCGACGAATCAGTGCTCTGCCTGCGCAATGATGGTTGTTAGCCACCGGATTTTGCTCACCTCAACCATGGCCTTTTATATTCGAGGCATCAATCCCTTGGTTGATTAGATAACGCT
>CALKXZ010000027.1 GCA_938003775.1 uncultured Granulosicoccus sp.
TCGTTGCTGGATTGGCCTTGTCGAACTGGATGCTGCAGACGTCCGTAAGCTGCGGATAACCGCTTATCCCGATACGGCTAAAGCACCTGCCGCTGCGCAGCTGGCTGCACGCAGGGCTGTGCTCGCGCGTAAGGTATTAACAGTGCGCATGGGGTCAGTGGCGCAAGGCTCTGGCTCACAGGCATCAGCCCAACAATCCACGCGTGACAGTGTTGCCGCGCAACAGCCATCGGTGTTGGTTGCCATTCCATTAGGTTTGCAGTCAGGGCACAGGCGCGTGTTAATACTGCAAGGCCCTGCGTATGCAGCGGATAAATTGGCCGTCACGGTCAAGCTATGTCAGTGGGCCAGTGCTTGGCTTGATCAAGGCGTTAATCCGGTTGTGATGCCGCAGCCAGCATGCCTTTGCTCATCGACACAAAATCCGCAAACGGGTCAGCCTGACATGGCCTCTCACCCATCGTTGTGTGAAATAACATTACACTCGGTACAACACTACGGTACAGCGCAGTCACTGGCGATGAGCTTGGGCAATACGCTGAAGCAACTGTTTGTTTGTCGCAGGGTCAGCGTGGCGATACAGCCCGCGGGCTCAGCTGTTGACCAACTGAAACTATTGGCTCTGTCCGATCAAACTCGGATCGATCACAGAAAAGTACTGCCTGTGCAATTGCTAGCCGCTATGAGCGAGCGGCTGAACACCCGTACACTGCGACTGCCGACAGGCCTAGCACACGATGACTTTGCTGAGCAGTATCCAGCTAACGCCTGCTTGTATCAGGAGTGGGGAATAGGCGACGCCACGGTCTTTGTATACCCTCCGGCGCTGAACTCACCCAACACTGCCGATGACACTAACTCATCTGTTCATGCGCACACGCGTGTTGTGATGCTGTTTGAGCATGATCAGGATTCAACGCACATCAACCAATGCTTGGCCAGTGCACAACCGCAACTTGCGTACGCGTTGCACATGCTAACCCGATTGTTCGATGAGCAGCGTAGCTTCTGGGACAAAGCCCGCCAATCGATTCAGCGTTGGTTACAAGTGAAGCACTACAGACAACTACCTGTTAAGCAGTGGTGCTGGCTTGTTGCAGGGGCAGCTCTGATAGCCAGTTTGCTGATACCGGCACCGTTACGTATTAATGCCATGGCCTCTATCGAGGCCAGAGATCTACAAGTCATTGTTGCACCGCAAACCGGTTTCGTATCAACTGCTCATGCGCGAGCTGGCGATACGGTGCAAAGTGGTCAACTACTGGCAACATTGGATACGCAGGATCTGCTGCTTTCGATGCAAAAATGGCAAACCGAATCTGCGAAAAATTCACAGGCCATGAGTAAGGCATTGGCCAGCGGTGACCGTGTTGAAGTCGGGCGATTGCGCGCCGACGCCACTCGAATAGCGGCAGAGCAGGCGTTGGTTACGCATCAAATGGAGCGTTCTGAATTACGCGCACCGTTTGACGGCATTATTCTCAGTGGTGACCTGACGCAGCGCCTTGGTGCCTCTGTTATGCAGGGTGATAGCCTGTTTACGCTTGCATCCAGTGATGACTATCGTCTGATTCTTGATGTCGATGAACGTAACGTTGGCTTGGTGACGCAAGGTCAGTCAGCGCGCGTGCGTATGGCTGCGCTGCCAGACCAGACCTGGCTTGCCACCACTGAGGCGGTACTACCTGTTGCCAGTGTTACTGAGCAGGGCAACGTGTTTCGCGTACCGGCGCAGCTGGCTCAGCAATCAAAGGCGTTGCAGCCGGGTATGGAGGGTATAGCCAAACTGTATGCTGGGCAGCGCTCTATTGCATCGGTCTATACCCGTACGGCACGGGAAAAGTTTCGCTGGTTGTTATGGCGAATTGGCGTGCTGCGTTAATTATGTGTGCGCTGAATTCTCACTGGAACCGGATCGCAGCCTTAGCGCCTGAGAGGCTTGCGGGTAGTGTTTTTGTTGATCGGTTGGTACGCCAAGAGCCCTGGACGTTTGTCCACAATGAGATGACTGGGCAGCATGTACGCATTAATGGTCTGGTGCGTCTATTAGTGCAACGACTGGATGCGCGAACGGCACTGTCCTCGTTACTGGATCAGTTAAGTCCTAACGCAACGACGCTCGAGAAGGAGTCGATCGCTAGTAGCCTGCTGGTCTTGTCACAGCACGGCATGATAAGCCTGCGTGATTCGGCCACAGATGCAAGACTGCAGTTACAGCTTCAGCATCAAAATCGACAAAAATCTGCATCCTGGCGAAACCCGTTAGCGATAAAAATACCGTTATTGAACCCTGATCGTAGACTGAACGTGTTATGTCAGTGGCTGCGCCCAGCGCTCGGACGTCCGCTGCTCGTTGCCACAGTGCTATTAATATTGGTCGCGGTGGTTGCCGCGTTTTTTAACGTATCTGGCATCGGTGCTCAAGTCAGCCGTATGGCTAGCACGCCGCAGCATTGGTGGCACATGCTCCTCGTGTATCCGTTACTTAAGGGGCTGCATGAGTTGGCACACGCAATCACCATCAAGCGACTCGGTGGTGATGTACATGAGATGGGTATAACCCTGCTTATTCTCATGCCATTACCCTATGTGGATGCCTCAGATAGTTGGCGCTTTAGCCAGCGTAGCGAACGTGTTCTGGTCAGCGCAGCCGGTATGCTGGCAGAGGGATCACTAGCAGCTGTTGGATTGCTGGTCTGGTTGCATGTATCGCCAGGAATATTAAGCGATTTTGCGTTCGCAATTGCGTTGACAGGCTCGGTCTCTACACTGTTATTCAACGCCAATCCGTTACTAAAGTTTGATGGCTATCAGATATTGCAAGATACGCTGGATATACCGAATCTGGGGCCACGTTCCAGCAGTTATCTTTTGTATTTATGCAGGCGTTATTTGTTGGGTGTTGGGTTGGCTCAGTCACCAGTGACAGGCTATGGTGAGCGCCGCTGGCTGGTGTTATATGGCATTTTATCGGCTTTGTACCGCTGGTTTATCACCTTAGGTATTGCACTGTACTTGACGCGTTATTTCCCACTCATTGGCGTGGCGCTGGCGATGTTTGCACTGTATCAATTAGCACTTAAGCCTGTTGTGCGTTTAGTGCATTATTTGCGTTTCTCAACTGAATTGAATGTGATTCGTCAGCGCGCAGTCGGTGTGACAGTGTTGTTGGTCGGTGTTGGATTAAGTGTTGTTCTTCTGGTACCTGTACCTGACAGTACGCGCGCGGAAGGTGTTATTGGTCTCTCTGCACAAGCCCAACTGTTTGCCGCTCAGGCAGGTGAGTTGTCGGATGTTTACGTGAGCCCTGGGCAACAGGTGGTGAAGGGTCAGCGCTTGTTACGACTCACGTCACCGGATCTAAAAACTCGGCACGCTGTCGTGGCCAGCCATTTAGACGTGCTTAAAATACAGCTGGCAGCGGCACGTGTTGATGAGCCGTTGAGGGCGTTCGCACTTCAAGAAGATCTGGCTGAAAAACAACTGGAATATGATCGATTGTCACGGCAAGTGGACGATTTGTTGGTGCGTGCATCGGTGGCCGGACAAGTGGTGCTTAGTGAGCCCTATGATCGGCCTGGTCAGTACGTTCAGGCAGGTACCGCATTGGGCTATGTGGTGGGTTCGGGGAATCTGCGTGTCAAGGCTGTTGTGCTTCAAGATGACGTATCACGAACCAAAGATGATATCCAGCACATACAGATACGGCTTGCCGAACGCTTCTGGGAGCCGGTGTCCGGTGTGATGACTCAGCAAACTCCGGCAGGAAATCGAGCGTTACCCAGTCAAGCTCTGGCTTACAATGGTCGCAGCGGCATAGCAGTTGCATCACGACAGGATAATCAATGGAAAACAGTTGATCCGGTGTTTCACCTTGAGTTTGCTTTGCCCGCACAGGTTGCCACTGCTGGAATAGGTGGACGGGCTTATGTAACACTGATCCATCAGCCAACCTCTATTGGTAAGCGCTCCTGGCGCTCATTGCGTCAGATGTTTATCAGTCAACTGTCGGTATAAGCAAGCAATGCCGTTTCGAAAAAAATCAATCTGCATAAGCCTATGCCATGGCAAGTTGCCCACTTGGAAGCTCGGTTGTATGACTCTACTTGCAGTCTCCCGTAATTGGCTCAGTCGCTATGGTATGTCGTTGTCGTTGGTCAGGCGCTCACCTGTGTATCTGGGCGCCGGATTTGCGGCCAGTCTTTGTGCGTTGACAGTGGCTTTGGTGCCCAGTGGTAATGCGTCGCTGGAAGTGCTCTCTGACATGGACTGCGTCATAGAGCCAAGCCTAACGGTTGAACTGGGATCAGCTGTGCCAGGATTGTTAGCCCAGACGCACTACGATAGAGGCGACTACGTCAGTGCCGGTACTGTTGTAGCGCAACTTGAGAGCAGCGTTGAACGAGTATCTTTAGCCATTGCAGAGCACGTTGCCAGCAGTTCCACCGCTATTGACCAGCGTCAGGTGACAGCTGCGTTTGGTAAGCGCACGCTACAGCGTAACGAGCAGCTGATGAAAACATCAGGATTGTCTGAACAGGCCATGGACCAGGTCAGCACTGAAGCGCGCATAGCACGGCTGCAGGTCGTTCAAGAGACTGAAAGTCAACGCCTGGCACAACTGGAGTTGGCCCGGGCGCAAGCGGTACTTGATCGACGAGATATCACCAGCCCGATTAGCGGCAGCGTCGTTCAACGTTATAAGTCGAACGGAGAATATGTTGATAGTGAACCGGTCTATCAAATCGCTCAGCTTAACCCACTAAAAGTTGAAGTAATTGTCCCTATTGACTATCTGGGTAGCCTGGAAACGGGTATGAGCGCTGCAATCAGTATTGCCGTGCCTGGGTTTGAGGACAAGACCATGAAGGCCACAGTCCGTCGAATAGACTCGGTCGCCGATGCGGCCAGTGCCACCTATGGTGTTCGATTGTTGCTGGACAACCCTGATTTCACCATTCCCAGTGGTGTACGCTGCCAGGTTGATTTTTTCGCCTCTTAGGCCGATCTATGTGAATTTATACCGGTACTAAAGAAGCAAAATAGGTATCGCGTTGGTGCGCGAATTGACCGGCGTGCCCGTGAGCGGTGCGATCAGTTGTCAATATGTTAAAGCTTAATTCACAAAAACTGAAGAATTGCTCACTAGTGCCGATTTTATAGCCATAGGTTCGGGTTCGTTTCAGGTCTGCTCGAGCCATCTACTTTTGAGGCTATTTAATCAACCATGTCGAGCTGGCGTGACAAACGTATTGGTGAAAAGCGTCTGCCAGTTGCTGAGATACTGGAGCCGCGGGTGCTCTATTCCGCCGATGCGTTGGGTGTCATGTTGCCGCTGCTGCTACCCGATGACCAATCAGCAGAAAGAGTGGACTCTTTTTTGGTGGGTTTACCCCTGGAATTGACTGGCACCAATTCAAACAATGAAATAGGCAATGAAGAGGATTTTGTCACATCTCGGGGTGCCTATACCGATGCTCTAAACGCGACTGCAGATGCTAACCCGATAGTAGTGGGTAGCGATTTACACAGTATAAAACGGGTAGTCTTCGTTGATCATGCAGTACCTGAACACGATAAGTTACTCAATACGGTAGATCAGCGTACGACGCAATTGGTGTTGATTAATGAGCACGATGATGGGTTACTCGTCATCACGCAAACACTGGCGCAGCATGCTGAGCTGGATTCTGTGCAGATAGTGTCTCATGGGTCGTCAGGCCAACTCACTCTGGGTTCGGTTCACGTCAATGAGCAAACATTGATTAGCAACCGGGTTGCAATCGAGAGCTGGTCCGATGCACTGAGTCATGATGCTGATCTGCATTTGTTGGGATGCGATGTTGCCAGTGGCGAGAAGGGTGTCTCCTTTGTCCAGCAGCTTGCCGCGTTGACCGATGCCGATGTTGCAGCCAGTGATGACCGGACAGGTCATACCGCGCTATCGGCTGACTGGGAGCTGGAGTACGAGACGGGCACTATCAACAGCGATCTTGCTTTGGACATGCAGGAAATTCAAAACTGGACGTTTTCACTGGCTGCTATCAGTGTTGATACAACGGCAGATGGATTTGACATTGCCCCAGGAACTACATTGGACCAATTGCTGGCATTGCAATCAGGTGGCAAGAGTGTGACGTTACGCGAAGCTGTGCATGCAGCAGGTAACAGTGCTGGGTTGGATGTCATTAATCTGAGCGCTGGAACTTACGTACTGGATCGTACAGGTATTGACAATACGAGTGTGGGGGGTGATCTGGATATTACCGATGACATGACGATAACCGGTGCTGGGCGTGATGTCACGACGATTCAGATGATGAACAGTATCGACCGAGTTTTAGAGGTTTCCAGCGGCGCGCTGAGTGTCGAAAATCTGAAAATCTCAGGTGGAAACACCAGCGAGCAGGGCGGTGCGATTGCCAATCATGGTGCCGATAGGTTAACTGTCAGGGACTCGCTGGTGACGGCTAACACCGCGTCGGGTCATGGTGGTGGATTGTATAGCGCTGGCGACTTGCTTATCACTGGCAGTGCGGTATCGGGCAATAGTTCAGCGGGAAGTGGTGGTGGTGCTTATTCCAGCGGTGCTGCCTCACTGTTAGATTCAACACTGAACGATAATAGTGCGAATGATAATGGAGGTGGATTGTTCGCGGACAGCATTACCATAGAGCGATCGGAGATATCAGGCAATACCAGTAGTGGTGGTGACGGTGGAGGCGTGTATGCGGAGCAAGACTTAACAGTTAACAATACCTCGCTGAGCAACAATACAGCTGATGGGTCTGGAGGTGGATTTTTTGCAGGCTCTGATGCCATCATTAACAGCGGTTCGCTGATTAGTAACACCGCCGTCAGTTTTGATGGGGGCGCTGGTTATTCTGATGCATCAATTAGTTTGAATGATGTGGTGGTTGCCGTCAATAGTGCCGAACGCGACGGTGGAGGCCTTCGGGCGATTGACGCGATCACCTTAGAGAACACTGCTTTCTGGCTTAATGATGCCGGTGATGACGGTGGTGCTATTCACGCGCAAGGACCCGTTAGCATTGTAGATTCTGGTTTTACGACCAATTCAGCAGACGATGATGGCGGCGCTGTGCTGGCTCAAAGCCCACTGAGTATTACTAATAGCTCTTTTGTCTCTAACAAAGCACCAGATGGCCGCGGCGGAGCCATTTACCAAAACCTTGCGGGTGAGTTAACCATTGCTGCTGTCACATTTTCCGGTAATCAGGCCGATGAGGCCGGTGCTATTTACACCACTAAAAATGGTTCGATTAGCAGTGCGACATTCGTGCAAAACCAATCTAATAAAACCGCTGGAGTGATTTGGTCGAATGGTGGGTTAATAACTGTCAGCAATTCTATTTTCTCAATCAACCAAAACGCGACTCCACCTCACTGGACTGTTGTTGGTGGCGCTGTGACTGGTGGTTATAACCTTTACCACAATGGAAATGCGGCTCCGCTGACCACCGATATCGGCAGAACGGACCCATTGCTTGGCACCTTGACACAAAGTGGTCGGGTCAGCTACTACCCTTTGCTGCCCGGTAGTCCAGCGATAAACGCCGGGAGTTCGAATGGTACGGATGTGGATTCGTTAGGCATACAGCGGGATGAGTTTTCAGATATTGGTGCTGTTGAAATGAATAGCGATGAATCTGTCATTTTTTGGGCCGACCAGAATGGCAATATCAATCGGTCAAATATCGATTTTTCAAATGTACAAATTATCCTGCGGGGTTTGACAGACCCCACGTCTCTGAGTATTGATAAGGCGAACGGTAAGCTTTACTGGTTAGATCAAGGTGGTTCTCGCGTCTCTGTTATTGATGTTGACGGAAACGCTGCCAGTCGCACAGTTGTCTTGAGTGGTTTATCTGATGTTAGCGGCATGTCTGTTGATGCAGCCAATGGGTTTATCTATGTCGCAGCTGCCGGGTCCAATCCTCGTATTGATCGCTATGCGCTGAGTGGCGGGCCTGTCTTACAAAGTCTGACGGCAGGGATTGGTAGGCCGGTTGATGTTGTTGTCAGTGCGGATACCAACAGGCTTTACTGGGCAGATCAGGGTGACGGTGTAATCAGTGCATCGATAAGATCTTCAGACTTAGACGGTGGGAATGTCCACGTGCATACGCTAACCACGAATCCCGAGTCAATTGCCATTACGCCAGACGGCACTGATATTTACTGGACCAACATGGGTTCAGATCTGATAGAAAAGTTGAATGTGGTCAGTGGTGCCGTGGGTGTGTATGACACCGCTCCTAACAGCGATCCTGTGGGATTTGCTTTTGACTCATCATCTGAGCGATTGATCTGGTCATCGGACAATACCACGGCGCTGTCCACCATCGATGGGCAATTGACAGGTGTTGAGGGTACTTATATGCACGGCACACCGGTGCAGGACATCGTGTCTGTCATGACATCAACAATATCTGTTGAGCCCGAACTAACCACCAATACAATACTGCTTGTGGACGAAGGTGTACCAGTGGGTATAGAGCGACATAACTTGCTGACACAGGATGTGGACACAATTGATGATCATATTGTTTACAGCGTCACTGGTGGTCTGGACCACGGTAGTCTGGAAGTTGCTGGATCAGCAGGGGCGTCGGTCTTTACCCAACAACATATTAACGATGGTCTTGTGCGTTACCTGCACGCGGGTAGCGAAGCTGCGACTGACTATTTTTCGTTCACGGTGGCTGATTCGGTTCATCAGAGCGTCGAGCACGTTTTCCAAATACAAGTTAACGAGATAAACGATACCCCAACAATCTCTTCACCCACGTCACCTATAAATATTGCTGAAAACGCACGTTATATTTTGCAAGTCGCTGATCTCAATGTCATAGACGATGATGGCATCCCGGCCGATTACACCTACAGGCTTGAATCATCTGTGCAAAGTGGTGATCTACTCATTGCAGGAATTCCAGTGAGTATGGGCGCTAATTTTACACAAGCGCAGCTGGTCGCAGGTGACGTAAGTTACCAGCACGATGGCTCAGAAGTGGCTGTGGGTAAGCTTACACTAAGGGTAATCGATGACGATGGTGCTGAATCAGACGTGGCTGTTGATATCAATTTTAATGTGTCACCGGTCAATGATCGTCCCAACATCATGATAGCGAACACCACTGTGTCGGAGAACTTATCCGGGGCTGTGATTGGACCTGTGATTACCAGCGATGCAGACGTTGGTGATACGGTCACCGTGACAGTCGATGATCCACGATTTGTTGTGCAAAGTGGCATGCTGGTTTTGCGTCCCGGTGAAGCGCTGGATCATGAGCAGGAGAGTGAGATAAATTTGATCTTAACGGCAACTGACACAGATGGCCTGAGCGCATTTGCCCCTGTACAGTTGTTGGTTACCGATGCCAACGATGCGCCGGTTGTCAGCCAGATCTTACCCACTGCTGATGGCGATGGTTATACCGTGCCAGAGGGCACATTCTCGGACAGCGACGGCGATACGCTCAGTGTCAGTGCGCTGCAGTCTGATGGCAGTGGGTTGCCTGACTGGCTTGAATTTAACAGCACAGACCGCTCATTTAATGTCACCGAGCCTGCGAACGTTGTGCCAGCATTAGAGTTACAAATCACGGCGTCTGATGGTCGAGGCGGCTCAGTGTCAACACCACTGGTGCTAAATTTCAGCCCTCCGGTGATAACAGTGGTGCCACCGGCACCTGTTGAACCTGTTGACCCCCCCGAGCCTGTCATATCGGTACCGCCCGTCGTACCGCCAGCACCCGTTGAGCCGGAAGAGCCTCCTGCACCTGCTGCACCTGCTGCACCTGCTGTAACGGACGCGCCCGTTGAACCTCCTGCACCCGCTTTACCGGAAGAATCCGTTGAGCCCTTGAAGAGCACTTCAACGGATAAGGTCGAAAACCCCATCGTCCAACCTCAGCCAGTAGTCGCTAACGTTGCACCTATTGTTACCGCACCTTCTGAACCCGATATCCCGCCGGTTGTAGCGCCTCTCGAGTCTGTCGATAAGTTCCAAGCGCCACAACTGCAGACAAAAGATGTCGAGTTGCAGTCGTTAATTGCACCGTTACCCCGTTTGGCGGCTCTTGAGCTGGCGGTGCTGGAAAATCTAGTCAGCACCACCACCAACGATAGGCTGCTCGGTGCGCTGGATGTCGATACCGATACGCTTGAGCTGTCAGATTTCTTCTCAGTGCAGAGCGCTGATTTTGGCAGCGGCGGCGACGCTCTGTCAGACGCACTTGATTCTCGAGAGGACGAATTAAAACAACAATCTAATCTGGTGCAATCACTGGTGGGAAGCTCAGCCGGTATCAGTACTGGGTTATCAGTGGGGTACCTGATCTGGTTGATAAGAGGGGGTACTCTGGTTGGCAGTATGTTGTCTTCATTGCCAGCCTGGAGATTTGTTGATCCCCTGCCTGTACTCGGCTCTCTTTCTGACAGCAGCGATGATGATGATGAGTCTTTGGAGTCAATGGTACGAACACATGCTGAAAAAGGCCGCTATGAACAAACGAGTACGACAGACAAGTTAAACCAAGCTGCAGAACCGATTGACCCGCACTCTGGGAGAAATACATGATCTGGACCCGATGTGTTTCACTGTTTCGGTCTCGCCCGTCTTTATCAGCACGCTTTCATATTGCGTTCGGATTGACCTCATTACTAATGTCCATCGTACTGTTGGCTATATTCGCAGGCTTTGTTCCCGATAGAATGGTTGCTGAGCAGCGTCGCCAGGTGGCTCTGTCTGAAGCATTGGCTGCATCTGCATCGATCATGTTGGAACAGGGAAATCTTAACGGTATACAACGCACGTTAGAATTCATGATAGCGCGCAACTCAACGCTTGGTTCGATTGAAATGCAGCGCACGCGCAACCGCTCCACCGTTGTTTTCGGTGCAGAGCTAGATTCTGCCGCGGTTCACGATGTCATGGTGCCACTGT
This sequence comes from uncultured Granulosicoccus sp., assembly GCA_938003775.1. Classification (GTDB taxonomy): domain Bacteria; phylum Pseudomonadota; class Gammaproteobacteria; order Granulosicoccales; family Granulosicoccaceae; genus Granulosicoccus. The sequence goes on from CALKXZ010000027.1 coordinate 10,973, forward strand.
TCCGTGCCGAACAACAATGGGGTGAGTTGCGATTTTATTTTTTTCAATCAAACGCTCACAGTTGGCTGCAGCGCTGGCGTGATTCGCCGTTTGGCTTGATGCTGTTTATCTCACTGTTGTGCTTTCCTGCCTTTTATTTTTATCTGGGCAAAATGCTTAAAGAGCTGAACCCCTCTGCGGCGGTTCCCGATCGTGTACGTAATGCGCTAGACACTATTGCCGAGGCGCTGATTGTTATCGACAAGCGTGGCAACATAGTGTTAGCCAACGCAGCCTTCGCCGAATTGAACGGTAAATCGCCTGAATCTTTGGTGGGTGTGCAGGCTGCAACACTGGGTTGGCAGCATCAAGTCTCTGACCCATTGCCACTACCCTGGCAGAGTGTCCTTGAGGGTGGGGATGCTACACGTAATGCCATGATTGGTTTTATTGACAAGCATGACGATATTCGAAAATTCTTGGTCAACTGTTCGCCGGTAACTGGCGCCAAGGGGCGTGTTGGCGGCGTGTTAATCAGTATGGATGATGTGACGTTGTTGGAAGAGAAAGAGATGCTACTGCGTGAATCAATGCGTGTAGCTGAGGAAGCCAATGATGCAAAGAGTGCCTTTCTGTCCAACATCAGCCACGAAATTCGAACACCGATGACAGCTATCTTGGGGTTCACTGAGGTGCTGAAGCGTGGTTTCAATCTCAGTGGGGATGAACGTCAGAGGCACCTGGGAACCATTTCACGCAGTGGTGAACATTTGCTGGAACTGATCAACGGTGTACTTGACCTGTCGAAAGTGGAAAGCGGGGCACTGGATGTAGAGAGTCTTCCGGTATCGGTTGCCGCACTGTCACACGAAGTCATAAAAGTGTTGCAAGTCAAAGCCGATGAGAAATGCGTATCGCTTGAGCTAGAGATCGCTTCTGATTTGCCACAGACCATACTGACTGACCCATCGCGCTTGCGGCAGATTATGACGAATCTTGTGGGTAATGCCATTAAATTTACTGAAGAGGGTGGCGTAACACTGAAGCTGTTACATGATGAGTCAGATCAGTACCTATCCATTGCTGTGTCTGATTCTGGTATCGGTATGACTGCCGAGCAGCAGGCCAGTATATTTGATGCGTTTACACAGGCGGACTCTTCAATCACACGCCGTTTTGGTGGAACCGGACTGGGTCTTTCGATTAGCCGTAAACTGGCGGAGGCGTTGGGTGGCAGCATAGATGTGAGCAGTGAACCAGGGCTCGGTAGTACCTTCACTGTCGCAGTACCCACCGGTGATATTACTCAGGTACCCCGATTGAACCCAGCACAGCTTGAAGCATCGTTTGATGCGCTGGAAGATGACAAAACAGTGGCCTGGGTGTTTCCCGAATTACGCGTTCTGGTGGTGGACGATGCCCCCGAGAACCGTGAGTTATTAACGGTTGTATTAACTGATCTGGGCTTGTTGGTGACCACGGCGGAGAATGGTCAGGTGGCGATCGATCTGGCAGCTAAACATCACTATGCTGCCATCCTTATGGACATTCAGATGCCAGTAATGGGCGGTTTTGAAGCAGTGGCACATCTACGTCAGCAAGGTATTGTCGAGCCCATTGTGGCATTGACTGCTGATGCCATGAAAGGGTACGAGGAGAAAATACTAAACGCCGGATTTTCTCACTATCAAACCAAACCTATTGATCTGGACAAGCTCACGCAGTTACTCGCAGAGTTACTGGGTGGCGAACAGCGCGCTATTGATGGCGCTCTGGATGTTAGTGAATCTGAGTTAAGCTCTGAATGCCCTGCAACCACTGACATGATTCTGAAAGCAAATGCGCCGATATACAGTCCACTGGCTGATCGTGATGTTCGCTTCCAGAGAATTGTTGAGCAGTTTTTACACAAATTGCCGGATGAGCTGGTGTTTATGAAACAGTACCTGGATGGTCAAGACTGGTCTGCATTGCAGCAAAAGGCGCATTGGCTGAAGGGTTCTGGTGGATCCGTCGGTTTTGATCAACTCATGGAGCCGGCAAAAGCGTTGGAATTTGCTTGTGCCAATGGCGATTACGAGGGCGCACAGTACTGGTTTGGCGAGCTGCGGGGGTTATCAACACGACTTGCGCTCAGAACAGTGCAAACAAACAATGTAGCGATAGCATCTGAGGGGTCCATCACGAATACGCCTACTAAACTCATGAATGAACCGTACGACGTCGATATCCCGGTAACAAGTTCTTTGTTGGAACAGAATCCGAGGTTTCATAAGGTTGTTGAGCGCTTCATTGTGCGGATGCAGGAGCAGCTGATCACGCTGGAAGCAGCAGTTGATCAAAACGACTGGGACGAGATAGTGGAAATGGCGCAATGGTTATTAGGATCCGGCGGAAACGTAGGGTTTAGTGGGTATTCAGAGTTGGCTTTGGCCCTGTCTAACGGTGCCGAATTACAAGAGAAATCGGCGGTGGAGAGTCACTTTATGGCTATCAGGCAGTACACCGCTCGCGTTGTGCTTGGATGGGACAAACAGGCTGAAATGAGAAAGTCAGCGTGAGTTTGAATTACCATACGGTGTCGGGACAGTTTGATAACCCGCCCCGAGCAGTGCGCGCAGTCGTCACTGATCCGCTTGAACACGCGAATCAGTTGATTGCGGGTGCTAAGATCATGATGGTCGATGATGAAGAGCTGAACATGGATGTATTACGCATACATCTGGAGTCTGAAGGCTATAACCAGTTTGTATCAGTCAGCGATTCACACCAGGCAGTATCTAGAATTCGTGAGGAAATGCCTGATGTTCTTCTGCTGGACATTGTCATGCCTGGTGTGTCGGGATACGATATTTTGCGAATCATCAGAGAAGATGAAACCCTGCGTTATCTGCCCGTCATCGTACTAACCTCGGCTAATGATGCACAGACCAAACTTACTGCGTTGAATCTTGGCGCCACTGATTTTTTAGCCAAACCTGTGGACGCTAGTGAATTGGCCTTACGCATGCGCAACACACTCAGTGCACGTGCATGGCAACGTCGGATTAGTGAGGTAGACCCGCTAACGAATTTACCCAATCGAGCTTGGTATACCAAAATGCTTCGCCAGCGGCTGCTCGATACGCAAGTACGTGACAACGGCAGTGCGCTGATTCTGATTAACATTAATCGTTTTAAATCGATCAATGATTCCTTAGGTCCAGCAAGAGGTGACGAGGTGTTAGTCTCCTTTTGTCAACGCCTGGTTACCTGTTATCGCAACGGACGGAAACAACCCTGGTTTGCCAGCAATGGCACCGCCGAGACAGTCGCCATAATCGGTCGACTGGATGGAGATCGTTTCGCGGTCCATTTGCCATTGAGTGAGGTCAGTAACATTGATGGTGTGCTTGAAAAATCCACTGAATTATTGATGGACAGTCTTGATGAACCTTTTATCGTATCGGGACAGGAAATTTATTTGACCGTCAGTGTTGGGGTATCGATTCTGGGGCCGAATACCAACAGCGTTGAGTCATTGATCAACAATGCCGAGACGGCCATGCTGTATGCCAAGCGCCGAAGTGACACATCGTTTGCAATCTATTCAGATTACATGGATGCCAAGGCCCGCGAACTACTGAGTATGGAGAACGGATTACGCACGGCAGTTGATAAAGGCGAGATTTTTCTCGTCTATCAACCCAAGGTGAACATTGCCAGTAACCGCATCGCAGGTGCCGAAGCCTTAGCCCGATGGTTGCACCCTGAATTCGGTCTAATATCGCCGGTCAACTTTATCCCACTGGCCGAGAACTCAGGCATGATTGTCTCTATCGGTGAGTGGGTGTTACGTGAGTCTTGTATGCAAGCCAAACGCTGGCAGGATGTGGGCTATACAGATTTCAAGATTGCCGTTAATGTGTCCATCCGACAACTGCACGAACCGGATTTTCTCGGCACTGTGCAGAACGCTCTGGTAGACAGTCAGCTACCGCCAGCCTCGCTAATCATAGAGTTGACTGAAAATATGATTATGGAGAATGCTGAAACCAATATTGTGAAACTGTGCGGACTGAAAACACTGGGTGTTCAAATTTCAATTGATGATTTTGGTACTGGCTATTCATCGCTGAGTTACTTGCAACGTTTTCCACTGGATCAACTGAAAATCGATCGCTCCTTCATCAAAGAAATTCAATCTGTGGCGCACGCTATGCCGATTGTCAAAGCGGTGATATCGTTAGCACACGACTTGGGTCTGACGGTCGTTGCCGAAGGAGTGGAAACCCATGCGCAGCTTATGCATATCAAAGCATTGAAGTGCGAGGAGTATCAGGGTTACCTGTGCAGCAAACCGGTACCTGCGCAAGAATTTCTGTCGCAACTTCAGGCTGAACACCAACGTCAGGCGTGAGTAACGCAGCAGCTAAGCGTTTGTAACCTCTTGTTGCCTCCGCAGACTACGAACGTCCTGCGACTTTCAAAGTATTTAATCACTGCGCAAATCACAGCGCACACGGGCTACATCTCATTTCGTAGGTGTTACATACCGAGCCCTCGGCATTCAAAATGCAGTTAATGAGTATCAACCGGGTATGACTATACCCGTTCTTATACTGGCTCTTTCAGACTGGTTATGCTATTGGCAGTTGATGGCTTGACGGTCTGGTGAATGAGCTGTTTGCAGCTGCAGGCCTGATAACGTGCTCAATAACTCGACGATTCTTATCACCGGTGGGACGGGGTCATTTGGCCAAGCTTATGTAAAGCGTATTCTCGAACTTCACAGTCCCAAAAAAGTCATCATCTATTCACGCGATGAGATGAAGCAGTGGGACATGTCAAAAGCGTTTGGCAACGATTCCCGTATTCGCTTTTTTATCGGTGATGTACGCGACAAGGCGCGTTTATTCAGAGCACTGGACGGTGTTGAGTATGTTGTACATGCTGCGGCCATGAAAATCGTGCCCTCAGCCGAATACAATCCGTTTGAATGCATAAAAACTAACATCGACGGCGCCATGAATGTTATTGATGCCTGTATTGACAGAGGTGTTAAGAAAGTAGTGGCGTTATCTACTGACAAGGCCAGTAGTCCGGCCAATCTTTATGGTGCTACAAAGCTGGCTTCAGACAAGCTGTTCGTGTCTGGAAACTCATACAGCGGTGCTGTGGGTACGCGGTTTTGCGTTGTTAGGTACGGTAATGTTATGGGCTCTCGCGGCTCGGTCATACCCTTTTTCTCGCAGCTGAACGAGGGTGACTCACTACCCATAACCGACCCCGCCATGACCCGTTTCATGATAACGCTGGATCAGAGCCTGGATGCCGTGAGGCATGCATTTGAAGACATGGTGGGCGGAGAAATATACGTCAGAAAAATTCCGTCAATGACGATAACGGATATCGCTAACGCAGTTGCACCAAATGCTAAGCAGCATATCATTGGTATTCGACCGGGTGAGAAGCTTCATGAGCAAATGATCAGTACTGAAGACTCATACACAACCTACGAATATGATGACTACTACAAAATACTGCCTGCGATTCATAATTGGTCCGAGGATCCATTAAGGATCAAAGCGGGCCAGAAAGTTCCCTCAGGGTTTGAATATACCAGCGATTCCAATACTGACTGGATGAGTGTGGAAGCACTTCGATTCTGGCTCAGAGGTAACACGGCGTTACTGGAAAAAGCAGCCTAGTGAAGTTTCTTCCTTATGGGCGACAGGAGATTGTCAGCCAAGATATAGAAGCTGTCACGCGGGTTCTACAATCACCGTTTATTACACAAGGTCCGATGGTGGAGGCGTTTGAGTCTTGCGTTGCACGCTACTGCGGCGCCGACTATGCCGTTGCTGTCAACAGTGCCACATCCGCTTTGCATCTGGCGTGCCTGGCTTTGGGTGTGACGCGTGGGGATCATGTGTGGACATCACCCAATACGTTTGTTGCTTCTGCCAATTGTGCTCGTTTGTGCGGTGCTGAAATCGGGTTTGTGGATATTGATCCTCGTACGTATAACCTGTGTGCGAATGCGCTTGAAGAGAAGTTACGAATCACCAGCGCTCAGGGTTTGCCAATGCCCAAGGTTGTGGTAGTGGTACATTTTGCTGGTCAGTCCTGTGATATGGATGCCATTGCTAATTTATCAGATCAGTACGGTTTTAGGATTATTGAGGACGCCTCGCATGCCATTGGCGCACGCTATAAAGAACAACCCGTGGGACAATGTCAGTATAGCGATATCACCGTGTTTAGCTTCCACCCGGTTAAGATTATTACCAGTGGTGAAGGCGGGATTGCATTGTGCAACCAACCCCGTTTACATGAGCGTATGGCGCTGTTACGCACACACGGTGTTCAAAAATCGTCCTGCACTCAAGCGGCACCCAGTGAGCCGTGGGTGTATCAGCAAGACGCATTGGGTCTCAATTACCGAATGACAGATATACAGGCGGCATTGGGTGTCAGTCAGATGAGCAGGCTGGATGATTATGTTCAAGCACGTCATGCACTAGCAAGCCGGTATGATCAGCTGTTGCAGCCGTTGGATGTCACGCTACCATTTCAACACGCTGACAATTACTCATCGTTTCATCTGTATCCCGTGCTCGTGGGGCAATCCGGTCAAGGTGGTGCTGGGCGTCGTAATTTGTATACACATTTTCACCAACATGGCATCGGTGTAAATGTGCACTACATTCCCGTCCATACCCAACCGTATTATCAGGCTCAGGGTCATCGCCACGGCGATTGCCCGAACGCAGAAGCCTACTACGAGCGCACTATCAGTCTACCCATATTCGGTTCCATGACCTTCTCAGAACAGGATTGGGTGGTGGACGTAATGACCGATCAATTAACGCAACCGCTGGCTGCGTGATTCCCTACGAGTGGTATGCATCAGCCAGCGTACCTGCTGCGAACCTGCCTTAACGGCTAAAGCAATCAATGCTGGTGACTGCCTAAGCTGCGTTTATCTCAGGCAAAGTATGAAGCTGAGTATCATGCCCATAGCGTAATTGGTGGCTGAGCGCACTGGCAGCATCTGCCGCTTCCAACCGGTTATGGTCCGTGTGGATATCGGCAATTAGTTGAGCGGCACGCCATTGTCCGGGAAAATTCTCCATATACACCTCAAGTAAGGCAATGGCTGCGTCAGACTGATCCGTAAGATGCAGAATTTTACTGTAGGAAATGATGTACTGCGGGAGCATCTCACACAGGGTCCCCAGGGTAGCGCTTTCTTGCCAAGCTGGCGACTAAGGTCATGAACGAGTCTAGGCAATCGATTGAAGGCGAAGCTTATCGGCAGCATGCGAATTTGCATCACGCGTTCTTGTAAGTCGCGCGTATTTCGCTGCAGTCTGTCTAGACCTTCAAGTAATCGCGCCGCTTGTGCGGGTTCAAGTTCTTGACGCAGTTCCTCGATCATAGATTGCGTAATGACTAGTTCACCGACCGCATTCATGAGCGCGTCTACGCGCTCTACGTTTACCCGAATCGTGTTGACTTCATTGTCTACGGCACGCCGTGCTGGCGGACGCCTGGAGACAGCGCTTTTACCTGGTGCGCATGGTGCCAGCGCTGCACTGGAGGTGGTGGTCGCATCTGTTGCGTGCTCGGCAGGTGAGGTTGTATTGGCAGGCTTGATGTCAAGTTTGCACTCATCTTCCACCCATTCAAAAACAGCACGAACGTCGGTTTCCGATAGCGGGGGATCGATAAGCAATTCCCACGCAAGAACACAGCGTTCGGGATCCAGGTCCGCTAGGGCGGGCACCTTGCTCGTGTCTACCTTGATTGCAACTGAAGTGAGAGCTTTTAGCTCACGAAATATGCGCAGTGGGTCGTTGCCCGTGCGGAACAACCCTTCATTCGGTATAAACTCGACGCGTAAGGCTTGACCATCATTGACTGCAGAACTTTCGGCGTCCGGTCCGTTATGGTGCCCACCATCGGTTGCTCCTTGTATAAGTTGATCGATCTTTGTCCTTAGGGCTGTGTGGTCGTGCTCCGCACCGTCGTTGTGCAACATGGCGCGTATGCCGTCTACCGACTTTAACAAAACGTCGGTAAGTTCATCTGAGGGGGATTGCTTGCCGCTGCGTATGGTGTCTAGGAGGGTTTCTACCGCGTGGGTAAAGCTCGCGATGTCAGTGAAACCAAGTGTCGCGCTTGCGCCCTTGATAGAGTGCGCAACTCTGAAAATAGTGTTTACGGCGTCCGCATCGAGTCCTTGTGAGTCCATGCTCAAAAGCGTCGTTTCAGCCAGAGCGAGGCCTTCGGTCGCTTCCTCAAAAAACACCTGCTTGTACTGTTCAATGTCCATGTTTTTGACTAGCGCGTCCCCAAAGAGGTGTTTGCACTCGTGTTAAACTTAGGCACGCGACGGCGCGCGCATGCCTCGGAGAGATACTCGTGAAAAATCTCATACGTGGGTTTTTTTTGCACACGGTCAGCCCAAGACGTGCTGTACGCGGCGCAGCAGGGCCTTGGGCTTGAGTGGCTTCGTGAGCCAACCCGTAGCGCCAGCGGACTTACTAGCCTTGATCACTTCGGGTCCTGCATCACCAGTGAGCAGGATCATCGGCGTCAAACGGTAGTGCGGTAGTGTGCGTAGTTTGCCGATCAGTGTCACACCATCCATGTTGGGCATGTTGCCGTCTGTTAGCACCAAATTGGCCGGGCGTGTAGTCGCGACTTCAAACGCCTCCACGCCGTCCTTCGCTTCAATGACTTCATACCCTGCGCGAGTAAGGGTCGAGCGAATAATGAGACGAATCGAAGTTGAGTCGTCTACAGCTAAAATTGTCGGCATTGCCAATATGTCCGCTTGAGCCTTTATCGCGGAGGTCGCGGTGTGTGTGCATGAGGCGCTAAGTAAAGAGAATCGAATGCCTAACGCCGGGGCGGCTACACAATGAGCTGTTCGTGT
>CALKXZ010000028.1 GCA_938003775.1 uncultured Granulosicoccus sp.
AAGGCCGTATTCAAGGTCGCCTCGTAGTCTGCAGGCGTTGCCAGCGTGATGGTACCGGCGGCGTGAAAACGATGACCGCGTGTCTGGTTACTCGATGTAAGGCCAAGAACCTGTAATGGGATAACTTGACTGCCGTGAAGTGCGGTTAACCATACAACGGGGCGTAGAAATTCATCGCTACCCGCACCCCATCGCATACGCCGGGGCATGGGCATGGTTTTGATCGCATCCGCCAACGCACCAGCCAACACATCAGCCAGTAGCCTACCGGCTTGGGTTTGTCGGACCACGACCCATTCCCCTTTGGGTGTATCCACAGTGCTCAGCTGATTAACCGTAACACCTGCTGAGCGCATAAACCCTTGCAATGCTTTGGTTGGCTCACCGTCCTTGAAAGCTGCCGACTTAGCAGGTCCACGACGCTCAACTTGCGTGTCTGCCTCACGCTCACCAACCTCGGAAAAACGCGCGGCAATTCGGCGCGGTGTGGCAAACACGTGTGGTGGGGTTGAACAAAGTTCAGTTTGTTGAAGAACTTTCGCCAGCGAGTTAGCCAAATGCTGTGCCATGGGTAACACAGAACCTGCTGGAAGCTCTTCACATCCCAGTTCAATTAACAGATCAGCCATGTGCAACAGACTCCTGTTCAGAGCTTGCAGTGCTGGTGTGCAACAACGGGTAACCCAGTGCTTCACGCTTGTTAATCCAGGCATCTGCAACCTGTCGAGCCAAGGTCCGGACTTTTAAAATATAACGCTGGCGTTCAGTTACTGAAATGGCATGCCGGGCATCCAGTAAGTTAAACGAATGAGAGGCGCGTAGCACCTGCTCATAAGCAGGCAGCGGCAGCCCCAATTCGCAGAGACGTGCGCAATCCTTCTCACATTGATCGAACTGAACGAACAACGCATCAACATCCGCATGCTGAAAGTTGTATTCAGACTGCTCTACCTCGTTCTGATGAAATACATCGCCATAGCTCACAGGCCCCTGGGCTGTATGTCCCCAGACCAGATCGTAAACACTCTCCACGCCTTGTATGTACATGGCCAGTCGCTCAATACCGTAGGCCAGCTCGCCGAGTACAGGCTTGCAGCTGATGCCACCGCACTGTTGAAAGTAGGTGTACTGCGTGACCTCCATGCCATTGAGCCACACCTCCCAACCCAGTCCCCAAGCACCCAGCGTTGGAGACTCCCAGTTGTCCTCAACAAAGCGAATATCGTGTTCTAGCGTATTGAATCCCAGTGCTACCAACGAACCCAAATACAAATCCTGCATACCTTCTGGTGAAGGCTTCATCGCTACCTGAAACTGGTAGTAATGCTGCAGACGATTGGGGTTTTCGCCGTAGCGACCATCTGTGGGTCGGCGTGACGCCTGCGTATGACAGGCAGACCAGGGCTCCGGCCCAATGGCGCGCAAAAACGTTGAAGGGTGGAAGGTTCCCGCGCCCATTTCCATGTCATAGGATTGCTGTACCAGGCACCCTTGCGAGGCCCAGTAATTCTGCAATATGGCAATCATGCCCTGGAATGTTTTTACATCGGGCTGCGCGGCAGCGTCGGTCATGGTCGATTCAAGCTCTTGCGAAAAAGTGTGCCAGTGTACTGAACCTGACTTATTCATGAAACGCTGATTTGCCAGCACAGCTGTGCACAACCGCGCAGGCACGATGCCGCGGTACGATACGGTAGACTGTGCACTCTGTTCTCCGACCAGTCCCGTACCCGCGCATTGTGCTCCATAAGTGTGCACTATTTTGGTGCATTTTTATTTAGCATGCACCAGAAAAGCACAGCCTCAAATCAGGTATTATTTACTAACTCTTTGATTTTTAAGAAAATAATGCTCCTCACCAACTTGGTACAGTGCCTGCACCATGCGGATAGGAGCACGCACCACGCACGCGTGGCCATACACCATAAAACAACACAGGAAAACTACACATGTCTGCAAGTGACGTTCTCAAGAGCATCAAGGACAACGACGTAAAGTTTGTCGATTTTCGCTTTACCGACCCGCGCGGCAAAGAGCAACACACCACCATTCCGGCGAAACTGTTTGACGAGGACGTCTTTGAAGATGGCCAGCCATTCGACGGCTCTTCAATCGCTGGCTGGAAAGGCATCAATGCGTCAGACATGCTGTTGATGCCCGATGCAGACACGGCAGTTTTAGACCCGTTCACCGACGACAACATGCGTCAGATGAATGTGCGTTGTGACATCGTTGAGCCTGACACTATGGAAGGCTATGAGCGCGATCCGCGTTCAGTTGCCAAGCGCGCAGAGGCCTATTTGGCCTCCACCGGCATTGCTGATAAAGCCTACTTTGGCCCTGAGCCAGAATTTTTCGTGTTTGACGATGTTCGCTGGAATACAGACATGAAAGGCATGAGCTACGCCATTGACTCCGAAGAGGCAGCGTGGAATACCGGTAAAAAAATGGACGGTGGCAACATGGGCCACCGACCTGGTGTTAAAGGAGGTTATTTTCCAGTACCACCTGTCGATTCACTGGCCGAACTCCGCGCTCAGATGTGCATTGTCATGGAACAAATGGGTGTAACGCCTGAAGTACACCATCACGAAGTCGGTACCGCAGGTCAATGCGAAATCGGTACAAAATTCGACACGTTGGTAAAGCGCGCTGACCAGACACAAATTTTGAAATACGTTGTACTCAATGTTGCACACCACTATGGCCACACGGCAACCTTTATGCCCAAGCCGATTGTTGGTGACAACGGCAGTGGCATGCACGTACACCAGTCTTTGTTTAAA
>CALKXZ010000029.1 GCA_938003775.1 uncultured Granulosicoccus sp.
TGCTCCGATATTGTGATGGTGTCGTGTTAGTCCATCGCCGAAACGCTCGAAAGAACGCACTGGTGTCATCAAAGCCCAGTAACCCGGCAATTTCGGTTAGCGACAGTTCACTGGATGCCAAGTATTGCACGGCTGCTGCCCAGCGACTGTCATCTTTGAGCTGTTGATACGAGGTGCCTTCATTGAGCAACTGACGCCGCAACGTACTTACTGACATGCCTAATTGTTGGCTTACTTGTCTAGCACCTGGCAGTTGCTGCGAGAAGTCACTACCAAATAGCGCCATAACCCGATCACTCAATTTCTGATCATGGTAGGACGGAACAATCAGACGGTACGGGGCAGATTTCAGGAAAACGGTGAGCGATTTTTCACTTTGAACATTGGGATAATCCAGCACAGCTTTTTCCATGCGTATCAGTGAGCGTTCGCTGTTGAATACAACTGGACATCGAAACAGACGACTCCATTGCTCACCATTCGTCGGCCTATCAAACGCAAATGCCACTTGCAGCAGAGGCACAGATCTACCCGCGAACCAACTCAGCAAGCTATGCCACATATACAAAGAGGTGCGAATGCGCAACGAACCCTCTGCAATAAGAATATCGTCTACGCCTCTCTGTGTTTCACCTCTTACCGTGGCAAAGGTTATGGCAGCGTTTGATTCGTTATCAATCACTTCAGGTTTCACTGAAACACCATTGCAGACATCAAAAAACTCACCGGCTCGCTGCACTATGGCGGCAAGTGTAGGCTGGTGCACCACACACAGGCACATCATCCGAAAGGTACCGCGCGCCACAGGCCCTCCACTGACCATCCCCAGCGATTCATCTTGTAGCAGCACCATTGCACGCTGATATAATCGACCAAATGCAGCAGCTGACACAGGATCACTTTGGCTCAACGCATCGGCGTCCAAACCTTCAAGGGCAGCAAATGCTCTGGCATCATGCCCTTGATCGGCTACGGCGCGTAATAACGCACGCACATAGGACGCAGAGATCAACCCTCCATCAATAATAGGTTTATGCGTAGCAGTCATGACGATGACTTGTAACACAGCACGTCAGAATCGTGCGTGAACACAATTTAGAATACTGACAATATTGGCACAGCATTACCAGATCGGTCTTTGTTGATCATAGAAAAATCAGTGTAATGCTAGAACTAAGCTAAGCCAATAGGCTGTGAACCTATAAATCATGAACAGCACCAACTCGGAATGTGAATGATTTAGGCGCGCCTTAGTGAAGCTCACCAGCTCTGATAAGTAGACGATTTATTTCTGTTAACCATGCCGATTACATGATGGGCTTATCTGATCAATTATACCATTACGTTGCACTGAGCCTTAAAATCGGGAAGGTTTGGCTGTACGTGCAAAGACAGCACAATTGACATTATAGGAGCGGCGTTGTGCACCCGTTCAGATCAAGCAAACAAACTAACAAACTAACAAACTAACAAACTAACAAGGGATGATAAACATCTCTGCAAGACGCACGAATTAAGGTAAGTAAGTTCTACACAAAAGCCCAGCGATAGGCTGTAACTAGGTCTAATCCAAAATGTATGAGTTGTCTAGGATTACAAAAGTACCTATGTAATCACTGGTCTCAGCAGCGTCAGACTTCCAAGAGTAGTGGATTGTTGACCAGCAGCAAGGTTGATCAAATGGTAGATTTTGCAGGTAGACTGCTGCACGAGCGTGATTAGGAATATCCAGGTCGAGACCACCCAGTTTTGCACGCTGATTCGAAATGGATAACGCTGGTTCGTCAAGATCCAACCTTCGGCCTCTTAACGATTAAAAAACTGCCAGATTTTGGGGGCTCCATGCCTGAACATGGCCTTGACAGGTCTTGTTGCAATCATTGTGACAGCAAACTGTTACGACAATAGAATGCCGTTAACACATAGGAATTCGGTGAACGTAATAACGGTAAAAGTCAGCTAGCTCACGATACGATTTGGTCTGCCCCCCCCCGACCGCGCACCTGCCGAATTCGACATCATCCAACGACATATTTTTTTGCAAAGTGACTTCAGTCTGGATGAATCCGCGAACATTGCTCGTGGAATCTGAATTGCCGTTTGGCAACTCTTTTCTTTAACTGGTGCCGGCACCAAGAGTCGAACTCGGGACCTACTGATTACAAATCGCATTTGGACCAACAACTGACAACACTAAGCAACAACTAACCGTAATACTATCATGCAGTTACAGTGATGTCATTGTTGTGGTTTGTTGTTGAGAATTGCCAGTTATTGCGAGCAACTGCGACAGGAGTGCGACAAGAATCAATAGTCATGATTAGCTAGAACTTCAATTGCAGCTCCATACGATGTTCCTGCCCATTGGGGCCTTGAAAAATAGGTCCACATTCATTCATACCGAGCGCCCGATAGATCGAAACTGCTGGGGTGTTTTCCGCTTCCACTGCCAGCTTTAACAGTTTTATATCGGGTCAGGCTACTTTCAATTGATCGACCGCAAGTCGAAATGGGAAATTCCCAAAACCCCGGCGCTGCTAAGGCGTGGCAATTTTTAGTCCATGTATCGAAGCAGTGTGAGCCGTTTGCTTCCTGAATAAAGTTAGCCCAACCGGTTGGCCCACAAACAGAAAGCACAAACCAAGCACTTGATCATGATGGGCCGATTCCCAGTCTTCGATGGATTACTTAAACGACTTCCCAAGTATTTCTTGACGCTCCGAGACCGTCAAGACAAGAAGTGCAGCGAACTGAGGAGCTGTCAGTTCGTTCATGTGTTTGACTGCCAAATCTATATCCACGGCCAACTCTCAACCTATATTTCAGCAATTACTTCTGAGCGATTAAAAATGTCTAAAGAGTACACGAAGCTGAAGTGCAGATTCAGATGAAATCGTACACCGCCTGTAACATCAAGAACCGTATTTTACACATAAAGGTGTTAACACCAAGCGACTTCGTCGTGGTCTTTTACCCATAAAGGCGAGATTTCAGGAACAACATCTTAACTAGCACTTTCGATAAATTTCAGTATCTCAGTAGCACTCAAACACCCATTTTTTCCTGTAGATTTCGTCGCACCTGACAACGCCATACCAACTAATCTACTGTTTTCGTCAACCACTGGCCCACCGCTATTGCCCTCTCTTATCTGCGTACCAATCTCAAAGTGATTTGCAGCACCTTTAACGTACAAACTCGCCACGCTTGTGTCGACCATGTAGTGTGAATCACCTGGACCGTACCCAGGATAACCGATCAAAGTTACTGAATCCCCAATATTTATCGCGTTTGTTTCGAGCTCTACTTTTGAATCCGTCTCTTCGTACCCCGCTCTTCTGCATATCGCTATATCCCGGTCACGGCAAAATGACAAAACTTCCACAGCTTGTTC
Organism: uncultured Granulosicoccus sp.; assembly: GCA_938003775.1. Classification (GTDB taxonomy): domain Bacteria; phylum Pseudomonadota; class Gammaproteobacteria; order Granulosicoccales; family Granulosicoccaceae; genus Granulosicoccus. The sequence continues at coordinate 3,395 of CALKXZ010000029.1, forward strand.
AGACAAACCAGGTTTACATGCAGAAATCTCTTTTAACACTCGGTTTTTTTCGTCAAGCACCACATGCGCACACGTGACTAAAATGCCATTCCGTAGCTGTATAGCCGTTCCTTGTGAGGCAACAGCCACACCCTTCTCATCGTCATAGCAAGCCTGAAAAATCCAAGTTGAATCGCACAATGAACTCACAGCAGATAGATCTTCGGGGACTTTAAGTAGTGGTACATCATCAGCTAATTCGTTGAATCGCATTGCCAATTTTATATATATCGGGCATGCACTTGATCGGACATTCCTTAAGTACAGTAGTTTTCCTCGAACAACGTGCTGGAAGATTTTAGGAACATCACTTGCACGATGGCGCTTGTCATACCGACTATAGAATTCAGCTCCAGCTAATTCGCAACCGTGCACTTTCCAAGCATGCAGCATTGAGCCAATCTGCCGTATATACTCCCTTTTCACATTCGGAAATTTATTAACTGTAATACCTGTAACGTCCATAGACTGATATCTCGAGCGCAGTCTTGTTTTCTCGTTGTTTATTAGAAATCCATTATTTTTAATAATGGATTCTATTGCGTCTCCTGGAGCAATCGTTCCATCCCCAGAGCTAAATACGATATCTGTAGGTAATTGAGATCTTGAAAACGAGAAAGTCATGTCGTCTGCATACCTGGTATAGGTACAGAAATTTCGTCGGGCTAGTTTTTGAAGTTGTGAATCCATTTTCCACAACAGCATATTTGATATTATTGGTGAGCTAGGAGCGCCTTGCGGAAGGCTGTTTTCAAAACAGGAAATTTGGGCGAGAATACTTGCAATGCTGTGGTCAAAGTGGAAGGGAGATGACTGAAACAGATTTTTCACCCTCCCAAAGTGAATAGAGCTGAAGAAATCTTTCAGATCCATGTTGAACACAAAAGTCTTAGCTAAATGGTTATTCGCATTGGAAATAGTACTTCTACCTTTGCAATAGCCATGCGAAGCAGGCCTACCTGGATAGATCTCATATAACACTGCTGAGAGCTTTCTTTGAATTGCTTTTAGCTTTTTACTAGGGGCATGGATTGTTCGATCTGATCCATTCCGCTTAGGAATCGTGAAGTTAGTGTATCGGTAGTCCCTCTCATCAGGATATATAATGCTGGCAAGCTTTTTATAACTCATACCGAAAAATCGGGCTAAGTCGTTGTGATCAGTGAGACTACTAAATTCACTCTTGAGAGTCATTGTGAGGTCGACCAGAAGTTTCTCTTGTATCTTAGCTATCAAATAATTGTGGCGAAACTCCTTCAACTCAGATACCAAGAATCAGGAGAGATCACACACAGAAGACTTACCTCTTAAAACCACCGCAGATTGACAGTGGAAAGTTAATTTCCGACCGACCTCGTAGATAAATTAACATCAGGGGACTGGTGTGTCTAGGAGGACAACTTCACGCTGGTGGTTGTATTTTCGCAACCAATCGAATCCGAAACTGGATTTCTTGACTTGTTCGATGATCAACCCATCAAACATTCCTTTGTTTTACCTTTGTACAGATCAAGACTAGATGAAGTTTTATGCTTTTTCGGTGGGCAGCAGGAATGATGCAACATTTCTGAAACTCAGATGCTCCGCATCATTCCAGCTATCGTGTTTCCCTTTTTCACATGGATAGTATTGATATGCCACTGGTCAACATCAGTCAAACGGTCACTTCTTGTTTCGTCGCAATACGAAAACGGGTAGGTAAACCACAACATTGACATACAAGTATTCTACTTCCCATACGGCACCGATAATTCCACGTAGACCCCACTATATGAACCATGGTGTCTTATCTAAAGCCGGATGAAGTTTGAACGGTTCCCTTTGTCGCATAAACGCGGCTGTGAGATACGCAATATCGCTCGCATACTTCACCGTTATCGGCTCACCACAAAATGCATCAGTGGAAGCCCAATTTAACTTAGTAAGACTTAAAACTTGCAATGCAAGGCTTCTTCCATCGTAATCAACAGGCTTTTCGCTATTTGGAGCGAAGTGCTGTACAGAAAGTTCAAGTGGCCTTGGTGTTCCCATCGCTTTCCGGTAAGGATTGGTTCCAGTAGTTGAGAGCAATACGGTTCTACGAGACAAGGATACGAAACTACCTCTACGTACACTGCCGTCTGTCTCAGGCCTGGTATCAAACAAGCGTGTGTTTCCATGACTGTTGACCCAGACGAATGTAATTGACACCTCGCTTATAACAATACGTGCAGCACGCAGGATTGCAGTTCGGTCATCTCGTGAAATACGGACTGAGTTATGAACCACAAGATTCGCCGATCCAGGCAATGAATGATTCTGCTGCAATCGTTTTAACGCGTCCATCACCAAAGCCGCAAGGTGCTCAGACCGCTTTTCCACATCAAATGTAGTTGTGTTGCCAGCATAAAATTCCCAGCGTCCATAGTTGTTAAAAACATTGGCGAAGCCCATGATTCTCTGCCCAGTACGGGATTGTGTATAAGACAGACCGATAAAAAAATCTGCATCGGGAATCCTTTCAGGCAATACCCACGGCGTAACACCACATTTCGCTGTTATATTTAGAGCTAGATTTAAATCTTTCCAATCAGGATTTTTTAAGGTAGGGGTATTTACCATTTGGCATGGAATTCCTGCTTCTAACAAACGCCGCTTTATTACGTAGTACGGAGAGGATTCATCATCACTTGCGAAGCCTTCCTCAGGGCAATGAACGAGAAATATCCGTCTGAGCAATGTGTCGCCACACCATTCTGGATTTTGCGTGAGAAGTCGATTTACCTCTCCATCCATTTCCTGCGGAGATGCAACAGCAACGATCGCGGTGTATTTAAATCTAGTCGAAAATGTTCTCTCCGCGCCCTTGTATTTAAACTTCCCTTCCATTAAGCGATTAATCAGATTTCCCATCAATGATTTACTACTCAAGTTTCGGAGTTCAAACTCAAGGAGTTTATGCTGATAACTAACTGATCCCTAAAATGAAAGCGGCCTTGTGAGTGCTAAAATGTTTGCACGCTAATACTCACATCAAAACAGACACAAGGCCTACATGAATAATGACCTAAAACGCGATTCACTGCC
>CALKXZ010000030.1 GCA_938003775.1 uncultured Granulosicoccus sp.
GAGGCGCCAGCGCCCGGTATTGATGAAGCTACACGGGCGGACATGGGACAACGCTGCGTGGATGCGTGTAAACGTTTGGGGTACCGTGGTGCCGGGACATTCGAGTTTCTGTACGAAGATGGCAACTTCTACTTCATTGAAATGAATACGCGAGTACAGGTGGAACACCCGGTGACTGAAATGATCACGGGTATCGATATCATAAAGGAGCAAATTTATGCGGCTGAAGGGCGCGAGCTACGCTGGAAACAAGCTGACATTCGCATCAGTGGCCATGCGTTTGAGTGCCGTATCAATGCCGAGGACCCGGTCAATTTTATGCCTTCTCCAGGCACGATTACCCAATATCACCCCGCAGGTGGGCTGGGTGTACGCGTAGAGACGCATATCTACAACGGCTATACCGTGCCACCACATTACGACTCAATGATTGCCAAGTTGGTGGTCGCTGGCAATACCCGGGCATCGGCTTTATCGCGCATGAAAGGTGCGTTAAGTGAGGTATTCATAGATGGAATCAAGACCAATATTCCACTACACATTGATATCTTTAACGATCCTGCTTTTCAGGAAGGTGGAACCAATATTCATTATTTGGAGAAGAAGCTGGGCTTGAGTTAGCTCGAACTGACCGTGTCGACAGTAAAAACAGAAGATTGGTTGGAAGTCTCGGTTCAGTCAACGAAACAAGCCGCCGAGTCTCTCGAGGAATGGTTGTTTGAAGCCGGTGCGTTGTCAGTAACGCTCCTCGATAGTCACGATGACGATAATGATTTAACGCACGCTGTACTTGAACCGGTACCCGGTGAGGTGCGCTTGTGGCAAAGCGTCACATTGGTGGGTTTGTTTGCACAGAATACGTCGCCCGATGAGCTGCAAACGGCTCTGTATCTGTCTGCAGCAGTCCTGGGGCTAGCGATGCCAGCGTATCAGGTGGACCCACTGGTGGAGCGCGAATGGAGTCGCACATGGATGGACACATTCAAACCGTTGCAGTTTGGAGCCAGGTTCTGGATTTGCCCAACGGGTCAAAGCGTCCCCGACCCAGATGCTATTAATTTACGCCTTGATCCCGGACTTGCCTTTGGCACCGGAACTCACGCCACGACCGCGCAGTGTCTGTCCTGGTTGGGTCGACACACAACCGACTCATTACAACCCTTGTCAGGTTGTCGGGTTATTGACTATGGTTGTGGTTCGGGTGTGTTGGCTATTGGTGCGCTGTTACTCGGTGCTCAGCACGTCTGGGCGGTGGATATCGATGAACAGGCACTACAGGCGACCAGAAACAATGCACAACACAATGGTGTGGCGCAGCGGCTGATCGTCGGCCAACCTGACATCCTGGGTGCGCAGCCAGTCGATATTCTACTAGCCAACATATTATTCAAGCCATTGATGGGCTTGAGCAGTACGTTGGCACAATTGGTGAAACCAGGTGGTCATCTGGTGTTATCGGGCATTCTGGAAGGACAGATGGATCCATTGCGCTTGCGGTACAATGACAGCTTCGTATTTGAACCGGGCCTGAGCCGTGATGGCTGGGCACTGATGAGCGCAATCCGCCGCTGACTGCACATGGGCAAACCCGGTAAACAATCTCAATCTGACTCAACAAGAGCCCAGACGAGTCAGCCGTCACCAGACAGCGGCCAGTCAACCGTCAGTCAGCACCAGCGAGCACTGAGCCAGGTGCCTGATGATACCGTTGAGTACAGCCATGATCAAAACCACGATACTGGTAGGCACGATCAAACACTGCTCGATGACGTGGCGTTCAATGAAAGCGAATTGAATCCCCAGACGTGTTGTTCTAATTGTCAGACGATCTTTGAAGTATCCATGGAATTGCTGGCATCGACCGATACGCGCGTGCGTTGTGGGGAGTGTCTGAGCATATTCGATGCCCTGACCAACCTGCGCGACGCTGATAGTCTGGATGACGAGGACCTGCTGATGGACACGCACGGTAATGTCATAGAACCCGGAATGTCAGACAGTGAGCCGAAAGACGAGGCAGTTGCCACCCCAGAAGATGACTTCCACGGTGTATCGAATCTACCCGATGCCGAAGCGGCTGCCTTGGCGGGCTTGAGTAACGATACTGCAGCGCTGGACGTGACCTATTCAGACTTCGATCTGTTTTCGGCAGATGCTGGCTTACCGGAAATTGCCTACTTTGATCAGACTCGGGAACCGCCTGGTTTTGATTTTGACGAGCTGGCCGATGACAACGATGAGACGTTTAGTGACACGCTGTTTGCACAAGATGTGACCGTTGATGCCAGATCCACATTGCGACACACAGAGCATCACGATGCATTGCCCGACATTGGGCTGAACAGCGACGTTGACTTTGTCACAGACAAGACACCGCCAGAGGCGCTGATTTTCAATTATCGCGAACGCGAAACACGCCTGCCTGGACAGGCCGCCACTGCCGGGCGGTTGCCCAGTGAATTGGGCGAACAGTTGGTGCAATCAGGCACAGCTGAGCCACTACCAGCACCGGTGGCAGAGGCTGCCGTGTTGGGAAATCTGGACACAGATATACGCGTTCCTGAGCACACCACGCGTTCTTGGCTCATGCGCAGTATCTTGTTTTTACTGGTGATATCACTTGCCGGAAGTTTGTATTTTTATCGACAACGAGAGACCTTACAACACCACCCTTTAATCCGACCTGCGCTTGAAGCGGGTTGTCGTCTGCTGGGTTGTACACTGGCAGAACCGGTGGATCTCGATGCTCTGAAAGTACTCAAACGTACGGTTTTTTCACATCCTGTGATTGACAATGCGTTAATCATCAATATTGGATTTCTTAATGAGGCGACATTCAGTCAACGTTACCCGATACTTGAAATCCGGCTAACGGATCGTAACGGTACACTGGTGGTTAAAAATGACTTCCAACCGGCTGATTATCTAGATAGCTGGCAGGCAGGTGATGTGCTTGATGCCGGAAAACGATTGGATATCAGTCTTACTGTTGAAGACCCCGGCGATACGGCTGCATCGTTTGAACTAGACTTTCGATAGTCGTCCAATTTCGGTAATGCAAGTAGTGCACTTGTGCCGCACCGGTATAAGGCGTGTACTGCATACGCATCTATTTATGTCAACTGCTGTTGCCTCATACGGTATTTTTCAAAATGGATCTGTATTACGATACACGGCCGAACTGAATTGATAACTGCCATGATTGAAATAGGAACACATGTCGTACGAAGCCCTGTGTTCCTGGCACCCATGGCCGGTGTAACCGATCGTCCTTTTCGCGATGTCTGCGCGCACCACGGAGCTGGCTATGCTGCCTCTGAAATGATTTCCAGCGACACGTTACTCTATGCAACAGCAAAGACGCGACATCGCATTGTCCGCGCCAGTAATAAATTGCCACATGCGGTTCAAATTGCTGGAGCAGAACCCTGCGCACTTGCTGATGCCGCTGCGTTGAACGTCGCGCATGGCGCACAAGTGATTGATATCAACATGGGTTGCCCGGCAAAAAAAGTTTGTAACAGACTCGCAGGCTCGGCCCTACTGTCTGATCCTGCACAAGTACGTGCTATTTTGCGTGCTGTAGTAGCCAGAGTCGACGTACCTGTTACCCTTAAAATTCGTACCGGTCCCACACCTGAAACAAGAAATGGTGTTGACATTGCCAAGCTTGCTGAGAATGAAGGTATCGCGTGTCTGGCAGTGCATGGCAGAACCCGCAGTGAGCGTTTTAAAGGTTCTGCAGAATACGATACCATCGCCGCAATAGTGGATGCTGTGAGTATCCCAGTTATCGCCAACGGCGACATAAGTACTGGTGAACAGGCGCTGGCAGTCTTACAACACACCGGTGCTGCGGGTGTCATGATTGGGCGAGCCGCACAAGGCAACCCGTGGATATTCCGTGAAATCAACGCCGTACTAACGGGTCAGGCTGTTCCTGCTCGCCCAACAATGAACGACGTTGGTAACACCTTGATGCATCACTTGGCCGGATGCCACACGTTGTATGGAGAGTATCGTGGGGTACGAATTGCTCGTAAACATATAGCTTGGTACTGCAAAGGACTCCGATACGCAGCGCCATTCCGGGAAGCCATTAATAGGGTTGATACGGCCTGTGCTCAATTAAACATGGTTGAGGTGTTTTTCACCGAACCCGAACAGTTTGCAGTTGCAGCTTGATATGACAACGGCATTGAAAAAGAAACCTGGAAAAAGTACCGCAACTCGTCAGCGTACAAATCGCGCTCGGCGCGCTGAGGCGGTAGTTGATAACGGAGGCGCTGTGAGAAAACGGCCCGAAACTGCTATTGCCTGTTGTGTTACTGGTGAACTGACACGCTACTTCAATTTATTGGACGGGCAGCCACCTGCAGATCTGTATCGTATGGTCATACGCCAAGCCGAGCACGCACTGCTTGATACGGTCATGCGCGAAAGTGGTGGTAACCAGACAAAGGCTGCTCAGTGGTTGGGAATCAGCCGCGGTAATCTGCGCAATAAGCTGGCGGACATGGACAGTAACTAACCGTGTCACTACTTGCTAAACCGTGCGCGCTGTTAAGCGTGTCCGACAAAACCGATATCGAAACGCTGGCTCGTGCATTTCACGATGCCGGACTACAGCTGCTCTCTACCGGTGGGACAGCGGATACGCTACGCGCGGCCGGATTACCGGTTACCGATGTGTCTGCCCATACCGGAGCCCAGGAAATGATGGCCGGGCGTGTGAAAACATTACACCCGATTGTACACGGCGGTATTCTGGGTCGAAGGGGCTCGGATGACGAGGTCATGGTTGAGCGGGGTATCGCTCCTATTGATTTTGTGGTGGTCAATCTTTACCCGTTTGCGGCAACGGTTGCCAACAACAACGCAACCTTTGAGGACGCTATCGAGAACATCGATATAGGTGGTCCCGCCATGGTGCGCTCAGCGGCCAAGAATCACGCCTCGGTTGCAATCGTCACCAACCCCGCTGATTATCCTCGTGTCATTGACTCGTTGAATGCCAGTGAGATCGATAAACAGGCATTGCGCCACGACCTAGCGGTCAAGGCTTTCGAACACACGGCCCATTACGATGGCATGATTGCCAATTTTCTGGGTAAGCGAACTGGATTAGCATCACATGAAAATCCGGATAATTTCCCGCGTACGCTTAATGTGCAGTTGGTGTTAAACAGCACGCTGCGCTACGGCGAGAATCCCCATCAGAGTGCCGCCTTTTATCGCACCCATGAAGCGGGGCCGGGCAGTATTGCTGCTGCCCATCTGGTGCAGGGTAAGGCACTGTCGTACAACAACGTTATGGATGCTGATGCTGCGTTGGCCTGTGTTCGACAGTTCCAAGACTGTGCCTGTGTGATCGTTAAACATGCTAATCCGTGTGGCGTTGCTCTGGGTAGCACATCTGTGCAGGCATACGAACATGCTTATCGAACCGATCCAACCTCCGCCTTTGGTGGCATTATTGCGTTCAACCGTCCGTTGGATGCCGACGTGGCTCGCAGCATCCTTGATAGGCAGTTTGTTGAGGTGATTGTGGCACCTGGCATCAGACCAGAAGCGGCATTGATACTAAAAGCTAAGCCCAATGTGCGAGTCCTGGACTGCGAGACCGCCACCACGCCAACACCGGGCTGGCAATACCGCCCCGTGTCAGGTGGTGCGTTAGTACAGGATGAAGATTTAATGGACGTGGTACGACACTCCCTACGCGTGGTCAGCAAACGTCAGCCATCGGAGCGCGAATTAGACGACTTATTGTTCGCTTGGCGAGTGGCTAAATTCGTTAAGTCCAATGCTATTGTCTATGCTCGAGACCAAGCCACTGTGGGTGTCGGTGCCGGTCAAATGAGCCGAGTGTATTCAGCAAGAATTGCCAGCATCAAGGCTGCGGATGAATCATTACAAGTCAAGGGCGCGGTCATGGCATCGGATGCATTTTTCCCGTTTCGCGACGGTATTGATAGTGCCGCTGAGGCCGGTATTGCCGCCGTCATCCAACCGGGTGGGTCTAAAAATGACAATGAGGTTATTGGTGCTGCGGACGATAACGGACTGGCTATGGTGTTCACAGGTATTCGGCATTTTAGGCACTAAGACCACCACAGAGAAAATGGTTACTCAGCACAATTCAGTGCTCTGACCTGCACCGAATAGGGTTCAGCCTGTACTTGAAAACGCTGAATTCATTGAAACAATATGATAAATCCGCTGTTATAAAATACGTGCAAACCAATGGGTGACAGTAGCGTGTTATGCCGTTCGAGCGCCCAACCGAACACCAGCGAAGGTAAGACGATAAGCAGGGCCCATAACGGTGGTTGACTGATTAAATGCACTGCTGCAAAGGCGATTGATGTAAGCAGGTTAGCACCCGTAATGCCCCAACAAGCGCGCCGGAGCAGTGGGCGAGTCAGTAGCGCTGTTTGCAAGCCACCACGAAACACAATCTCTTCCAGTACGGGCGACACAATAGCCACTAACGCAACCACCTTCCACGCAAGTGGATCGGTGCGCGCATTGACGCCCGCTGCGATCATCAGCCACCAACATAACGGCCCCGCCGCAACGGCTAGCCAGAACTGGATATCGGTCCAGGGGCGGTGAGTACGTTGCGTCCCGTCAACTGAACCTGCGACAGACGCCTTCTCGGGTCGAGTCGACGGTTGAGTCACAGGCGCTGGTTCACGGGTTTTCGAAAACCTCTATGCGGTTATTGCTACGTCTGCCCGGTGCCGTGTCATTGCTGTGAGCAGGCCGGGAACCTCCGTAGGAGCGCAGCACGAGTCGCTTAGCGCTAATGCCCTTGCTGATCAGATACATCCCGAGTGTACGCAACCGTTGGCGCGTACGGTCTGATTGTTCCTGCACAGTGCCGGTGTTATCAGTGTGTGCTACCAGTTCCAACCTAACTTCTGGGTATTGCTGCAGTAGTTTGGCCATTTGGTCCAGCGGTGGGAATGCACTTGGCAGCAAGTCAGCACTGCCTGCGTTGAACACAACTTCACGCATGTGGCCGTTAAATACCGGACAGCCTTGGTTGTCAACGGGGTAGCCGAAGGTTGACTGCGCGCAGTTGTCACGGTTGTCAGGCACGCTGTCACGGTCTGTGTCGACAAGCTCTGGTGCCGAGTCAGTTGCCGGAACAGGTGCGGGAACAGGTGCGGGAACGACGCTTGCAAGCGGTTCAACCGATGGCTCTGGCGTGTCTGATGGTGCGGTGGCCACGAGTGGATCGACCAGATTTTCTGTGCTATCGGCCATGATCTCCACATCGATGGCGTTGTCTTGGCCCGCAAGCGTTGGCGCGTTCAGTCCCGCGTCATTGTCAACGGCTACGGGTTCTATGACGTCATCGAGCTCCGCGACACCCTCGTTGATGGAGTCTTCCAGTGTCGTTGGCTGATCGCTACGGCTATTGGATCCGACGCCTGCGGAGGGTAAGTCCTGCGCATTGGGTTGTTGCAAGCGGTTGGAGTCTGCGAGCCCTGGAATACTCTGCGTGGGCACAGTGGGCAGACTTTGTGGTAATTCAGTTGAATTAGCACGGGATTCGGGCCTGGATGGTGTTTCAGTGGTCGGCGGGGTCTGTGAATCAGCGCTGATTGTGGGATTCGGTGATGCAGGTGTCCGGTTGTCAAACTGGTAGGTTTCCGGCAGTTGTTGCGGTATCGGTGTGGCTGCGGGTTTTTGCACCGCAGCCGTGGTTACCTCTGGGTTTACCTCAGGGGTTACCTCAGCCGACGGGGTGGAACTTGGTTGAGCAGGGCGCGCGGGTGGTCGGCGGCGCGGTCGCTGAATACCACCGAATCGACTCACCAGCGATAGCGTCAAGGAGGCCGTATCGGTTTCGTGATAGAGCGCTTCGAGACGCATCCCCAAGTTATGAGTGAAGTAGGCCTCGACCCCAGCGCCAGCACCAAAATATACCGGCGTGTCGTTTTCGAGCGATATATCGGAATCGCGGTCAATGAAGCCAAAGCCAAATCGGCCATAAATCGATGCGCCAACAACCGGTCTGCGCAGACTTCTATCTCGTGAGTCGAAGAATCGATACAGTAGCGATGCATCACCGGCCAGGTAAGTGGCTGTTTGTTGATTGTCAAAAGTTGCATCACCCAGTGAATACAACGTGAACTGACCACTACTCCGGTTATCAAAATCCCTGCCTAGATACAGCTGTGCACTGGAGCCGTACTCGTCATCCAAGCCAATGTTGTCGTCCTCGGGATCAGGTTGCAGTCGAGCCGTGCCACCGCCGACACCCAGATACCATTGGTCTCCGAACGCTAATGCGGTGCCAGAGAGGCTGAGCAATGCGCCCATGAGCGCGAGTTTATAAATTAATTGTCTGATCACGGGATTATTTTTAGATTCTTTCAGCGCGACGCCTTAGTAATGATAGTGGGGTTTGAGGCGTTCAACCGGACTTAAGCCACGTTGCGACATCGCGGGCATGGTAGGTGAGCACTGCGTCACAACCTGCGCGGCGAAACGCCATCATGGTTTCCATGACCACAGCGTGCTCATCAATCCAGCCATTTTGTGCAGCTGCCTTGATCATGGCGTACTCACCACTGACGTGGTAAGCATATGTGGGGACGGCAAAGCAATCCTTAGCGCGCCGGACAATATCCAGGTAAGGCAGGCCGGGTTTGACCATGATCATATCGGCGCCTTCCTGCAGGTCGGCAGCAATTTCATGCATCGCCTCGTTGCTGTTGGCAGGATCTAGCTGGTAGGAGTCTTTGCTGGATTTACCCAACGCGGCTGCAGCACCTACAGCATCTCGAAACGGGCCGTAGAAATGCGAGGCGTATTTGGCCGCATAGCTCAAAATGCGTGTGTGTCGATAGTCAGCCGCCTCTAAGGCTTCACGAATGGCGCCAATACGCCCATCCATCATATCCGACGGGGCAACGACCTCAGCACCTGCTTGCGCATGCGATAAGGCTTGCTTGACGAGTGCATCCACCGTCTCATCATTCATGATGTAGCCTTCACCGTTCATCAGCCCATCATGTCCGTGTGGAGAGTAGGGATCCAGAGCGACATCGGTAATAATTCCCAGTGCTGGCACGGCCTGTTTGAGCGCACGTATGGCTCGTTGGACCAACCCTTCAGGATCCCAGGCACCACAACAATCGTCTGTTTTTGCACTGTCTGTGGTCACCGGAAACAAAACAATAGCCGGCACGCCGAGTGCGTCCAGGGTGCTGGCTGCCTCTACCAATAGGTCGATACTCAAGCGCTCCACACCGGGCATTGAAGGAACAGGTTGCCGTTGCTGCTCACCATCGACAATGAAAAAGGGCTGGATGAGCATATCCACGGTAAAATGATGCTCCTGCATGAGCTGTCTACTGAAGCTGTCCTTGCGCATGCGGCGCGGGCGATTACCGGGATAGGGGGCTCTGACCCCGAATGCTGCGCTGTTACTCACTCTATGAATTATCCGTGTCTGATTTGAAGCCAGCTGTGGCGGCAGAGCCAATGTCGAGTTACCATTTGTGGCTCAGAGCGTTAACTTAGCGTGAAATGGCCCACATGTGTCGCCCTGTTGTGGTCACAGTCAAGCCACGGCAAAGTTTGTCTGTCCCGTATCTCCCTAGCGGCCGCCGCCTGATTTCCTGGAATGACCCATGAGCGCCATCACCAAACTGTCCATCACGTTAGTTCTTGTAACAGGCGTTCTGTGGCTGGGTATTACCCGATTTTTAGGTAATACCGCCGATGTATTTGACCGAATGGACGTCAATTCCGTGGCCTATGTCAAACCAGAAGAAAAAAAGGAATCGGTAGCTAAACCACCCGTGGTGCAGCCGGTAGCGGTGATTGATCCGCTGCCTAGGGCACCAGAACGTCCTAATTCCGTGATTGTTGCGGATGCGCGTGATGACGATTCGGAGACCGAGTCTGTCGTGCAAGAGATTGAGGAGGAATTGGAAGAAGAATTGGAAGAGGAATTAGAAGAGGAAAGCGAAGAAGTCGAGCAGGAAGACGCGGCAAATGCGGTCGTTGACGCAGAAGATGATGAGGCGGAAAGGGAGTTGACCCCAGCTCAGATAGCGTTGCGAAAAAAACTCGGTATCAAAAAGCCGTTGCCACCCACTATTGCGGTGGATGTGGTGCTCGCGCTTTCACCAGAGTGTGACAACGAAGCGATCACCTTAGCACCCGTTCCTGTAAAGTTCCGCCACGACTCACCAACCATCAAGGGCGAGAGTCTGAATCATTTGGAATTACTCGTCGCTGCCTTTAAGCAGTGTAGCGGCAGTACATTTCATATGGACGAGAACCCGCTGGGAGCCGTGGATGCCGACGATGCTTTGACGCAACGGCGCTACAACGAACTCAAGTACTTTTTTCTTCAACACCAAGTGCCTAAAACGGCGCTGAGATATCCGAAAGATTTATGATAAACCGGTACACGGTTATTGGCCAACCGATAGCGCATAGTCTCTCACCAGTCGTGCATCAGTTGTTTGGTGAGCTGACACAACGAAAAATTCACTACTCGCGCACCGAAGCCACGCCGGAAACCTTTGCCGCCATCGTGTCAGACTGGCAGAGCTCTGGTGCCAAAGGGTGCAATGTAACCGCACCGTTCAAGGAATCCGCCGTCGATCAGTGTCAGCGTTTATCCGCCAATGCGTTAAGAGCTGGCTCGGTCAATACCATCCATATGCATCGTGACGGTAGCCGTGTGGGTCACAATACCGATGGTGTGGGACTGGTTGCTGACATCGTGTCTAACAAGCGCACATCGCTGGCTGCTCGTCGTATTCTTCTACTCGGTGCCGGGGGTGCTGCAAGAGGCGTTATCGCACCATTGCTGGCAGCTGGTCCTGCATTGATACATATTGCCAACCGTACAATTGGCCGTGCTGAAACGCTCGTTGACTTGTTTGATGACCTTGGGCCGGTATCGGCCAGTGGCTATGATGCCCTGGTGGAACAGGCAGCCTTTGATGTCGTCATTAACGCAACCACGCTGAGTCTCAATGGTGGTATGCCAGCATTGCCCGATTCGATCGTATCGCACAACTGTCTGGCGTACGACATGAGCTACGGCCCTCGGGATACTGCCTTCATGTGCTGGAGTAAATCCAAAGGAGCTACGACCAGCAATGGGTTGGGTATGTTGGTGGAACAGGCCGCAGAGTCGTTTTTGATCTGGGAGGGTGTGCGGCCGAAAACGCGAATGGCTTATCCCAGGCTCAGAGAGTTGTTATCCTAATGAGCATGACTAAAAAATACCTGTTAAACACTACTTGCTTGTCACCACGTACAGCATTAAGCAGTCGTCCTGTATGGCGTTTTACCAGTGTTATTATCGCCACAGTGGCAAGCGCATGCCTGTTTTTTACAGCATCGCCGGTACAGAGCGCAAAAAGCGATAGTCCACAGCCGGTCTTGCCTAGCATCGAATTACTGATAGACGATAGCCGCTTAACGGTGGAGTTAGCGTCGAGTCGCCAACAACGCTATATGGGGTTGAGTTTTCGCCAGTCGATGGCTGACGATAGAGGTATGCTGTTTGTGTATCCGGGTGAGCGCCCACTGACATTCACAATGCGCAATACTCTGATCCCGCTGTCCATCGCGTTTATTTCCAAAGATCTGGTCATAAACGAAATTCACGATATGGACGTAGGTCCGGGTCAGTTGTTTGAATCCAAGCAACCGGCCCAGTATGCGCTTGAAGTCAACCAGGGTTGGTTCGCCAGACGAGACATACAGCCAGGTGCTAAGTTAGTGATGCCCTGATCCTATCCCTGATAGTCAACACAAATGCTAGAGCCGATTCTGGCCTGAGTGCAAGAGCAATCAATGCGGTAGCATGTACGTCACTCTACGCTGGCTGGAATCACGAACGTGTCCACTGACAACCCTATTCTGACTTTTCACAACGATCAATGGCACGAGGGTAGTGTGCCTATCCTTCGCTCAGCCGATCATGGTACTTGGCTCGGTACGCTGGTCTTTGACGGCGCCAGGCAGTTTGATGGCGTGTGTCCTGACTTATGGGCACACTGTGAGCGTGTTAATCAATCGGCTAAATCACTGGCCATGGTGCCCACCCTAACCACAGACGCTATCGTTGAACGTGTGCACGAGGGTCTTGAACAGTTTAGCCACAGTGCAGCCGTGTACATACGGCCCATGTATTGGTCCACCGGTTACGGTGATGGCTTTATCAGCGCGGACCCCGATTCAACAGACTTCAGTCTGTGCCTGCAGCAGATCCCCCTGCCACCTGCAAGCAGTAGTGCTCGGCTGACGACAACCCAGTTCCATCGACCCACACTGGATGTTGCCACCGTCAATGCCAAAGCAAGCTGTCTCTATCCGAACAACGCGCGCATGATGCGCGAAGCGGTTGCCAAGGGGTTTACCAACGCGTTGGTGTGCGATGCGTTGGGTAATGTTGCCGAGTCTGCCACGAGCAATGTATTCATGGCACGTGACAACGACGTATTTACACCTGCACCCAACGGTTCCTTTCTTAACGGCATCACCCGCAAACGTATCATCGATTTGCTTCGGCAAGCGGGCACCACAGTGCATGAATGTACATTGACACCAGCGGACTTCCATGGCGCAGAGGAAGTTTTTCTAACGGGCAATATGGCGAAGGTCACACCGGTGACTGCCTTCGATGAGACTGTTTATGAAATTGGTCCGGTAGCAACACGAGCCAGGGCCGCTTATATGGATTGGGCACACCAATGAAAATGCGACAACTAGGGACCAGCGATACATGGGTTAGCCCACTGTGTCTTGGCAGTATGACCTGGGGTAGTCAGAACACGGTACATGAAGCTGCTGAGCAAATTGCCTGTGCGCTGGACCACGGCGTTAATTTCATTGATACGGCCGAGATGTATCCGACAACGCCCATGAGTGAGAAGACGTTGGGTGACACGGAAACAATCATTGGTGACTGGGTCGCACGCTCAGGCAGACGCGATGATGTTGTCATAGCGACCAAGGTCACCGGTAACGGTAAGGCGTGGATGTATGGCGGCCAGGACATTGATGCACCCAAAATAGCGTTATCGGTTGATCGTAGTTTGAAGCGTTTGCAAACCGACAGGATAGATCTATACCAATTGCACTGGCCCAATCGTGGTAGTTATCATTTTCGCCAGAACTGGACATTTGACGCGACAACCCAGGATAAAAACCGTGTTAAAGATAATATTCACGACGTACTTCAAGCACTGGATGAACAGATCAGGGCTGGGAAGATACGGCATATCGGTTTATCCAATGAAAGTTGTTGGGGTACCGCGCAGTATTTGTCGATAGCTGCGCGTGAAAATTTACCCCGCGTTGTTAGCATTCAGAATGAATACAACTTACTGAATCGATTGTTTGATTTGGATCTGGCTGAGCTGTCGCACCATGAGGATGTTGGATTGTTGGCATTCTCGCCACTGGCTGCCGGTATGCTGAGCGGTAAGTACACTAATGGCGCTATGCCAGCGGGTTCGCGCCGGACGATGAATGAAAAACTCAGTGGTCGCTATACCAGCCGTAGTGCCATTGTGTGTGATCGTTATTGCGCTCTAGCGCATGAGCATAATCTGGATCCCGCCCAGATGGCACTGGCTTTTTGCTTGACACGTCCGTTTATGACATCAGCAATTATCGGTGCAACCAACATGCAACAGTTAACAATTAATCTCGGTGGTGCAACACTTGAATTATCCAGTGAGGTTATGGATGGCATACAGGCTATTTACGCCGAACACCCCATTCCCATGTAGACAAGCATTCGTGCAGAAACGTGGTTCAAGTATTGTCACCCGTGTCTAACCACTCCTGTGCCGGTAGAAAACGTTGTGTTAATTGTGCCTCAGGCGTGCCAGGTTCCGGTTGGTAGTTATAGTGCCAGCTAACGTGCGGCGGCAGTGACATTAATATTGACTCTGTTCGCCCACCCGATTGCAGGCCGAACAACGTCCCTCTGTCAAACACTAAATTAAACTCGACATAGCGACCTCGCCGATAAAGCTGAAAATCGCGTTGCCGCTGTGTGTAGTGTGTACCTCGGCGCCGCTGCGCGATGGGTGCGTATGCTTCATGAAAATGATTCGCGACTGACTGCATCAATCCAAATGCACTGTGAAAACCGTCGCCAGAATAGTCATCAAAAAACAACCCGCCAATGCCACGCGCTTCATCTCTATGTTTAAGGTAGAAGTACTCATCGCACCAGGTCTTGAATTTACTGTGCAATTGATCGCCAAACGGTGATACTGCATCACGCGCGGTCTTGTGCCAGTGAATACAATCCTCTTCAAAACCATAGTACGGCGTTAGGTCGAAACCACCACCAAACCACCAGACTGGTTCTTCGCCGTCTTTATCGGCCCGGAAAAATCGAACATTGGCATGTGCCGTTGGCACATAAGGGTTCTGTGGGTGAAGCACCAGTGATACGCCCATAGCCTGCCACTGACGACCGGCTAACTCAGGTCGATGAGCTGATGCAGACGGCGGTAGAGAGGTGCCATTCACTTGTGAGAAGGCCACACCGGCTTTTTCAAATAAACCGCCGTTGGTCAGGATGCGCGTCAAGCCACCTCCGCCTTCCTTGCGAGTCCAGGCATCGTCAATGAAATGAGCTTGCCCGTCCAAGGTTTCCAGCTTTTTGCATAACGAGTCGTGAAAATCTTTCAAAAAAGCATGAACGGCATCGCTGTCGACAGTATTGAGTTGAGCTGTGGGCTCAATGGGTGTATTCATGATGGATTGACAGGCATCAGTGTTGAAGCATTGAAATAACAGTACTTGATTCTAACCCAGACAACCCAGTAATTTGCAGCTTGTGCTCGTCTGGTCTTTGAGCGAATAGTGTGCGATATTCACCGTCATACGAGGTTCCGTTGGCACGAATACGCAGGCTAATTAATGAATACCGCAGCATTCATTCACGGCGTCAGAGATGTCCGCATTGGATCGTTTGAGCCAGAGCTTAGCCGAGAGCACAAGACGCTGGTCGATGTAGCTGCCGTGGGAATTTGCGGTAGCGACATACACTATTACAAGGACGGTGGTATCGGTGCTGCAACTATCAGCCAGCCTTTTGTGCCAGGTCATGAATTTTCGGCCTACTTGAGCACAGACATCGAACCGCTCGGTCTGAAGCGTGGTCAATTGGTCGCTATCGATCCGGCATTGCCGTGTCATCAGTGTGAGTGGTGTGTTAAAGGGCATCATAATCTGTGCCCCTCTGTCATTTTTCAGGGAGCACCGCCGTATCATGGTGCTTTGACTCAACAGATTGCGGTGCCTCTGCAGTGTATTGTTCCATTGCCGCACAACATGACACCATTACAGGGAGCCATGCTCGAACCACTCGGTGTATGTGTGCACGCCATTGATCTTGCCAAACCTACCTTGTTTGATTCGGTGGCCGTACTGGGGTGTGGTCCCATTGGTCTGGGTATTATTCAGCTTTTGTCGCTGTCGGGTTGTCAACAAATCATTGGCATAGACCCACAATTGCATCGCGTGCAACTGGCCAGCGATTTGGGAGCAACGGCAGTAGGTCAAACAATCGATAGTGCGTTAGAACAGACCGATGGACAGGGCTGTCATTTGGTTATTGAAGCCACGAATTCGCCACGAGGGTTCAGTGACGCCATTGATGCATCCCGTATTGGTGGACGCGTTGTGTTGGTTGGGATTCCCGATGGCAATGAATACGCCACTATTTGCGCTGCTGATGCGCGTCGGCGTGGTTTGAGTTTAAAATTTTCACGGCGTATGGGTAACGTGTATGCGCGAGCTGTTGAACTCGTGCACAGTGGCAAGGTAGATGTGGGGGCTTTGGTTAGCCATCAATGTACGCTGGAAGACACCCCAGAAGCCTTTGCAATGCAAGCTGATGAGGCGGTTGGATTTGTTAAGAGCGTGGTTTATCCAGCGGGTCAAGTGCCCAAGGGTTGAGGCTACGGTTTGGATGTCCATGCGGGTATGGTGTTGCCGGTGCGCGATAAACATCGTTGAGTACACAGAGGGCTGCAGCCAGCTTTGAGTGTTGGGCGACCCAGCAACCAACCTGCGCCGAGGCCGAGCACACCCAGTAAAAAAACGACTATGCCTGTGAGAATGGTTAGCATGTCAGCGCTGCATGCACGGCTGTTGATGCTGACTATATTTTGTGCGTGATAAGTACATTAGAATTCATCCTTATGAATGTGGGTGTCCTGCACGGCGTTATTGTGTAACACGGCCACCACTGCTTGAATCATCAATGGTGGACCGCACAGATAGTAATCACAGGAATGTGGTGCGGGGTGTTGCTTTAGAAACTTCTCATTGAGCACTGTGTGAATAAAGCCGCGTTCGCCTTGCCAGTGGGTATCGGGTTCGGAGAGTGCTGCTGTCCAGTGAAAGCCATTGTTCGCCTCACTTAAGGCATCAAATTCGTCACGATACAATAGGTCATCATCTGAGCGCGCCCCATAGAAGAAGGTCAGTGGCTCATGCTGTGGACGGCTGAGTTGCCGATGAATCATTGAGCGCAGTGGGGCCATACCAACGCCCCCGCCCACGAACACCATCTAAGACATAAAAGACAGCTATATGCTCTCATGGGAACTAGGCCTCAAGGCAAATGCCCTTTATCGTGATGGAAGCAAACTCTCTCAACCTTTAAGTAACAAAAGTGATGAAGAGGAAAAAGAAGATGAAGTAGTAGAAAACGATCTCATTGCTGATGGAGAAGATCCAAAAGAATTGAGTTTGAGTAATCTCTCTATCGATGATCTCCTCGACGAGATGAACAAAAGAGTTCAGGCAAGTACAGATACAA
>CALKXZ010000031.1 GCA_938003775.1 uncultured Granulosicoccus sp.
GGTCTTGGTTTGAATACCGGTAATACGGTTGACGGTACTGGTGATGCGGACCGTTTTCCTAAAAGCACCAAAGAAGGAAAAGAAGGAAAAGTGCGTGATTTCGGCGACGTCTGGAAAGTCACAGTTAATCGCGCTGGTACAGCACGATTCAACTACCGCATTAATCTGCAGCCACAACGTCTGTCAGTCAACAATATTGCTCGATAAGCAGTACCTTGCTGGACGTCAAAGGCTAGCGCCAGTTCAGTAACTAGTCCGATAGACTAGTTCATGAGTACCCAGCGAGAGGCTTCATGCGTCTCGCTGGGTTATGCAACCCAAGAGAATGCCAGGCAGTAAAAGTTACAGCCCTTGTGTGATTTACTACGTTTTCGATAGTCTGTCAGATCTATCCGGCCATATACTGTCGGAGCAGACCTATAAGCTAGATGCCCAGGCATCCACCTCACTCTGTGCAGCCTCTGGTTCCAATCCATACTTCTTTTGCACCAGGGACACCAACTGATCTCGGTCGCCGTCGACTAAAAGCAGTTCCTCCTCGGTCAAGTCTGCCCAGCGATCCTTGATACTGCCGATCGAATCCTGCCAGTTATCCTGCAGATTTGTCCACCCGGCACTGTCCGCCACCTCAGCGACCGTTTCCTGAACAGCGGCAGTTGCATCGGTTGCTGTTTCCTCAACAGCCGACACCACGTCGTCGGTACCTGGAATAGTGTCGGACGTACCACCACCACCACCGCCACAACCAACCACTAGCAACGCGGTGAACGAAACAGCGACAAAACTATGTTTTATTGTTGCCATGCTAAAAGCCTCCTGTCGACTCGACACAAATGAGCGGATCAACACGACCTGCTCTTTCTAGCATTCACAATATCGAGCCACGGAGCAATGAGGTCTTACAGAAAGGTACACTAGGGTTACGTCGGTTCAGAAAGCTTGAAAACAGGGCGTTTCAGCCACGTTAGCTTTACTTCATGACACAGCAGCAATCTGTTTATTTAGTCTTTTAGCCAGTATTTATTACCGATACCACCCTCGGTGTCGTGCCTAAAGGCGTCATCACGTAACGATGACACGGCATTGGCATGACCATCAAATCCCTCGTAGGTAGCAAAACGGTGCGTGTGTGGCGCCATTTCCCGGTAACCACCGGCACTCATGTGGCCGATTGAACATGTTTTCATGAAATCGAGCACGCCCAACGGAGAATGCGTACGGGCTGCCGCCGAGGTCGGTAATACGCAGTTCGGCCCCATCATATAGTTGGCGATGGATCCAGCAGCATGCTCACCCAGAAGAATTTCACTGGCGTTGCGAATGTGCGCCAAATGATCATAAGGTGTTTTGGACAGCACCTGGCAATGTTCCGGTGCGTAGTCATTAATAAAGTCATAGGCCTCTTGCGGGCCAGAGCTCAACACAATGCCACCTCGCTGACCACTGAGCACCGTAGACGAGTAGCCTGAAAGGGTCTCGTTTTGCTGATCCCAATAACTCGGAACCGCCGCCCGCACACGCTCGGCAATTTCTTTACTCCAGGTCACCAGGAACGCACTGCTGTCGTTGCCGTGCTCAGATTCGATCGTTAAATCCAACGCAGCGATCAACGGGTTGGCTGATTCATCGGCCAGCAATATGGTCTCGCTAGGACCGGCTGGAAGACCCGGGTCAATTATGCCAGCCAATTGCCGTTTTGCAGCCACCAGCCAGGGGCTGCCAGGGCCAACAATCTTGAAACAACGCGGCACCGTGGCCGTGCCAAAAGCTGCCGCAGCAACCGCTTGCGCACCACCAACCTTATAGACCTGGTCCACACCGGCAAGCCGGGCGGCAACCAGTGTTGCCGGGTCAACCTGACCATCAGCACCTGGTGGGGTAAGAATGATGGCATCTGGTACGCCAGCAACCACCGCTGGGATGGCCGTCATCAAGGTCACCGACGGAAACGATCCCTTGCCACGCGGCGAATAACAGGCCACCGAGTCTATACAGGTTGAACGCTCCCCCACCATCACACCCGGCTTGATTTCTTTCATCCAAAATTCCTGCGGGCGCTGCGCTTCATGAAAACGACGGATGTTGTCGGCAGCGTATTCAAGCGTGTTGATCATAGCCGGATCCAGTTGATCGAACGCCTTGTCGATATCGGCACGCGTAGCAGCAATGTTTTGTGCGTTAAGAGACTCAGCACCATCGAACTGCCGGCCGAATCGAGCCAGCGCGTCATCACCTTCTGTTCTGACCGCCTCTATGATCGGCTTGACACCCTCAATGAAAGTATCCAGATCATCTTCTGCACGGCTGAGTAGTTCGATACGCTGATGCGAGTCAAGTTGACTCAGATCGTGTAGGGCGACGTCGGGGTAATGGCGAGCGGACATGGTCTGCTATTGGATTAGGGTGGCCGAAAGCGTCAGTATACCTGCCTTGCTGGCTCACTATTTGAGGCACCGTGATACCATCCAACTAGTCGTGGCGCATGGCGCTTCGAACTGCGCTAACCCACTTTATCCGTTCCAAGACGTCACCATGCTGAGCGCTCAATCCACTCGCAACAAGACACAGCCTGCTGAAAGTCACCCCACAGAACCTAGTTTGGAACACGCCAATAGCTACTACGCCGCCACGGCTAATGACAGTCCAAAACGATCATCACTACAAGAATCCATAGAGGTTGATGTGTGCGTTGTCGGTGGTGGATTCAGCGGATTGTCTGCTGCGTTACATTTGGCAGAACAGGGACGTCAAGTCACACTGCTCGAAGCAGCACGCATAGGCTGGGGAGCTTCGGGACGCAACGGCGGTCAGATTGTCAATGGTTTAAATGCGAGTCTGTCCACCATTGAAAAGCGTTATGGCAACAGCACCGCCGAATTTGTTGGATCACTGGTGCAAGAGGGTGCCAGCGTAATCCGATATTTCGTCAACGAACATGCCATTGACTGCGATCTGAAACGACGCAATATCTATGTAGCGTTCAATACCCGGCAAATGCGCGAACTGGAAAGCAAGCAACAACTGTGGCGCCACTATGGTATGGACGATCATGAAATGCTGGATCAATCTGCTTTACAAAAGCACATCGGTTCAGCACTGTATTGCGGTGGCATGATCGATCACTCCGGCGGTCACCTACACCCATTGAATCTTGCGTTGGGAGAAGCCAAAGCACTTGAAAAACTCGGTGGCACAATCTATGAGCAAACCCGAGTTACCCATATAGACGACATAGACACAACACCATTGGTGTTTACAAGCGCCGGTCAAGTACGTTGCAAGACGCTGATTATTTGTGGCAATGCCTATCTGGGTAAGAGTGTGCCAGCACTGGCGCCACGCGTCATGCCGGTGTCCACTCAAGTCATGGCAACCGAACCTCTATCACAGGAGCTTGCTGATGCACTGCTACCCAGCGACAGCTGCGTCGAGGACGTGCGCTATATCCTTGACTACTATCGCCTATCAGCAGATCGCCGCCTGTTGTTCGGTGGTGGCACGGTTTACGGTGGCAAAGACCCAGAAAACGTTGAGGCAAAATTGCGACCGAACATGGAAAAAGTGTTTCCCGAACTGCGCGGTATAGCGGTGACACATGCATGGAGTGGTAATTTTGCACTGTCATTCACGCGGGTGCCGCAACTGGGTAGACTCGGACCAGACAGCTATTTCGCCATGGGCTACAGTGGCCACGGTGTGACCGGGTCACACCTGTTTGGCAAATTATTGGCCGAAGCCATTAGTGGCAATACCGCGCGTTTCGATCGCTTTGCGGCGCTACCCTGGTTCCCATTTCCCGGTGGCCAGCGGTTTCGGGCACCCTATTCTACGATCGGATCGTGGTGGTATAGCTTACGCGACGCAGTTGGGGTATAAGCTGTATCCATGAAAGAGAGCAGACAACAAAAATCGCCCCCTGTGCGACTCGGCATTTTACAAGCAGGGCGTGTTCCTGAAGAGCTGGAAGGCACATTTCCTGACTACAACCAGATATTTGTCGATCTACTCGGAGAACACGAATTCGAGTACCTTTTCTGGCCTGTGCTTGACGGTGTATTTCCTGAGTCTGTCGATGCCGCCGACGCCTGGCTAATCACAGGCTCAAAATTCGGTGCCTATGAAGACCACGATTGGATTGCACCGTTGGAAGACTTCATTCGCACGGTCTTCGCAGCAAACGCACCAATGGTTGGAATCTGTTTTGGCCATCAGGTCATTGCTCAAGCCATGGGTGGCAAGGTCGAAAAATTCGCGGGCGGTTGGTCTGTCGGTCGTGTGGAGTATGCGCTGGATGAATCCGTGTTTGGCCAGACAGTGGCTGCCAATGAGCAAAGCGGCAACGCGAAAACTCCCCTGCTGGCCTTTCACCAAGATCAGGTGACCCAGGCACCCGAAATGGCCACAACTATCGGCAGTACGGATTTTTGTAAACACGCCGCACTGCTTTACGATAATCGCATACTCACGCTACAACCCCACCCTGAATTCACGCAACCCTACATTGCAGGCCTGCTTAGTGCTCGCGGTGAACTACTACCCGACGACATTAAGCAACAGGCCAGCGCAAGATTGAAACAATCGATAGTCAGAGAACCGATTGCTGAAACCCTCAGAGATTTTCTGAAACGACAATCAGCCTGAATCCGACACAGCAAGACACGTTCTTATGAGCACGCCTTCGAACTGGATGGATAAACTGCCCGATGCTTTCCATTCCTGGCTGAATGGAAGACGGGTGGATGATGTCGAATGCATTGTTGCTGACATCGCTGGTACATCGCGTGGCAAAGCCATGCCGGCTCGAAAATTTGCCCGAAGCGATGCGATGTACCTACCTACATCGATCTTCTATCAAACAATCACGGGAGATTACGTCGATCTGGAAGACATGCCAGATCAATGGACCGAGTCAGACCTGGTGCTCGTGCCTGACTACTCGGCCGCAAGCGCTGTGCCCTGGTCAGCCGATGTCACGCTGCAGGTTATCCATGACATCCAGAACCAAGATGGCACACCGGTGGGCATGGCCCCGCGCAATGTGCTGAAACGAGTGGTCAACGAATACGCACGGCATGGCTGGAAAGCAGTTGTGGCACCGGAACTGGAATTTTATCTGACCAAACCCAACATAGACCCAAACTTGACCATTGAGCCACCCATTGGCCGAACGGGTCGGCAGGGTATTGCGCGCCAAGCCTACTCCATGAGCGCCGTGGAAGAATACGGGCCGGTGATTGATGACATTTATGATTTTGCCGAAGCACAGGGTTTCGAGATCGACACCATCATTCAAGAAGGCGGTGCCGGTCAAATTGAAATCAACCTGAAGCATGGCGATCCAGTCGACCTGGCAGACCAGGTATTCTTCTACAAGCGGCTGATACGGGAAGCGGCCCTGCGAAACCATTGCTTTGCCACTTTCATGGCCAAGCCGATGGAAGAGCAGCCCGGTAGCGCCATGCATATCCATCAAAGCGTGGTGTGTAAAAAAGAGGGGAAAAACATATTCAACACACCGGACGATCAACCATCAGAACTGTTCTACGGCTTTCTCGGTGGTCAGCAATCACTGATACCCGATGTACTCTGCATGTTAGCTCCGTACGTGAATTCATACCGTCGATTTCGCCGCGATGATTCAGCACCCATCAATCTGGAATGGGGACTAGACAATCGAACGACCGGTATACGAGTGCCTTTATCCGGCCCCGAAAGCCGGCGCGTGGAAAACCGTGTAGTGGGTATGGACTGTAACCCGTACCTGGCCATTGCTGCCAGCCTTGCCTGTGGACTGATAGGAATGCAAACAGGTCTTAAACCGCGCGCGGCAGTGAGTAGCGATGCCTATTCACTGCCGCACGACCTACCTGCAGACCTGACCCGGGCGCTGGAATTATTCAGTGCTAACCCAACACTGGAACATATGTTGGGCAGCGAATTCTGCACCCTGTATCGCACTATAAAGTATCAGGAATCTGACGCGTTTTTGCAGGTGATCAGTCCCTGGGAGCGGGAACATTTGTTACTGAACGTCTAGACCCAAGGCCGGTAATCCATGAAACTTTTGTATGCCAATGATCAACCCGGCAAACATGCACCGTCTTGGTACGAGGCCACATGCCCGACGACAAAACGCCCGGTTTTGGAACGGGCTATTAACGCCGATGTCTGCGTCATAGGTGCAGGCTTTACAGGCTTAGCGGCGGCCCTTGAATTATCCCGCTGCGGGATCAGCACTGTGGTGCTAGATGCGCACCGGATTGGTTGGGGGGCATCGGGCAGAAACGGTGGCCAACTGGGTACTGGGTTTAATCAGCATCAGGATGAGCTAGCAAAATGGGTCGGCAGCGCCAGTGCCAGAGCCATGTGGACGTTGGCTGAAGAGTCAAAATCGCATATTCACAATCTGTGCAAACAACACGATATTCATATCGATTACATCCCGGGTATCGTGTATGCAGAACACCGCAAGCGCGGCGTTAAACCTGCCCATGACTATTGCAACACCCTCAGACGAGACTACGGCTATCGCAGTTTGGAGCCTCTGACTCGCGCGGGTATTCGCAGCCGGGTGGACAGTGACGATTATCACGGTGGCGTGATCGATCACGGCGCTGGTCATATCCACCCGCTTAAACTGGCCACTGGCCTGGCGCACGCCGCCGAGGCGGCGGGTGCCCGGGTACATGAGCTCAGCGAAGTCGTGCGTATCGACCCGATCAAACGGTCCCGTGGGCAACGCGTTGTAACAGCAC
>CALKXZ010000032.1 GCA_938003775.1 uncultured Granulosicoccus sp.
GTCATAGCAATCCCACTGCTGGGCAGGCGGCCATTGCGAACAATAACGATCACCTTCAACACGCCAAAAACCTAAGCTGGGGCGACCTGCAATATAGTGGGTACTTCCATCGGGTTCGAAGGTTTGCGTGGTGTTATCGCCGATGGCAATAATAGAGGGGAGTAGTTCTTGTAGTTCAATGCCGCTGAGTGCCTTGCCAGGAATCCCATTAGCGCTAGTTAATGAGCATGCGCAGAGTAAACCTAGCATCAATACGGAAATTTGAATTGGGTGAGTAAATTTCATGGGCAGCCTGCGGATGTTGTTGGAATAACTTGACGGACGTGTCAGCAAGCCCTGATGGAGGGTTACAGTTTCAGTGCAAATAACGCATCGGCTCAGACAGTTGATGCCAGCATGAACCTGCGTCCCATCATACTAATTGGGTCCATTGCAGGCAAATAGCCTGGATGACATCGATTCACTGAGCATCTCAATGATTCTGCGGTGAGTGGTGGCAGATAGCCAGCACGTTGACGTGACTTTGCAACAGTCTTGTGCCTACAATGAGTTTCGTGCGCTTGGCACTAAAACGCTCTTCAACTGTGAGCCTGTAAGGATCAATACCCGGGTGATATCGTCTCCCGGTTTGTGGTCGAACTAGAGGAAAAAAAATGTCTGGAATTAAGTCAGTAATGCGCCCGCTGGCAGTGGCCGCAATTGCAACAATAGCAACAAGCGGTGCATTGGCTCAAGAGGTGACGCTAAAGATGCACCAGTTTTTACCGGCACAGGCTAACGTGCCAGCCAAGGTGCTGGATGTCTGGGCAGATAAGGTTGAAGCGGCCTCTGATGGGCGTATCAAGATTGATCGTTTCCCATCAATGCAACTCGGTGGTTCGCCCCCAGAGCTGATGGATCAGGCAATCGATGGCATCGCTGATATTGTCTGGACGGTGGTGGGCTATACACCCGGTCGTTTCCCGTCCACCGAGGTTTTCGAATTACCCTTCATGGTGGAAGATGCCCGAGAGGCTTCTTGCGCCTACTGGAATTTGTTTGAATCGCACATGGCTGACAGTGAGTTCGCCGATGTGAAAATACTGGGCACCTGGGTACACGGCCCGGGTATGTTCCACACCAGTGAACCGGTAAACACACCTGCTGATTTACAGGGCATGAAGATTCGTGGCGGTTCGCGCCTGGTCAATCAGTTGTTGGAGCTTTCAGGAGCAACACCTGTTGGCATGCCGGTACCCGCTGTCCCTGAGGGGCTGTCGAAAGGTGTGATTGACGGCACCACAATTCCTTGGGAGGTCACCACAGCATTGAAAATACCGGAGCTTGTGGAATTTCATACAGAATTTGAAGGGCCAGCGCTATACACGTTGACCTTTGTGCTGGCTATGAATAAAGGTGCTTATGAGGGTCTACCCGATGATCTGAAAATGGTCATGGATGAGAACTCCGGGCTAAATTTCTCAATATTTGCAGGAGGCACGCAGGCTGATGCTGATGGACCTGCCAGGGAAATTGCCGTTGAAAATGGTAATGAGATTATTATTGTCAGTGACACCAGTGAGTGGGAAGCCGTGGTCAATCCAATTTACGATACATGGGTGGCTGAACTAGCGGAAAAAGATATTGACGGGCAAGCGCTTATCGATGAGGCGAAGGCATTAATGCAGGGTGAATGTAAGGGTGCTACTGCCGACATGTAATGGCTCAGGCCGCAACCGCTTCCGGGTTGTGGCCTGTCTTGTTTGACTACTGTTGATGCACATACTCATCACCCGGCTGGCTCGTTCATTCGCGATACTCGGCGGCCTGGTTCTGTCCGCACTGATTGTGCTGACCTGCCTATCAATCGTGGGGCGGTTGGTGAACTCACTTCTGCACGGTAGTTTTGCTCAGGCCCTCGCACCGGACCTGGCGTCCATGCTGCTTGAATGGGGGGTTGGCCCGATCAACGGTGACTTTGAGCTGGTCGAGGCTGGCATGGCGTTTACTATCTTCGCCTTTCTGCCGTTGTGCCAACTCAACGGTGCGCATGCCTCGGTCGATATCTTCACCGCGCGGCTGCCGTTACGTGTTAACAGCGTCCTACGGATGGTGATCGAGATAATCTTTGCGGCTGTGCTGATTCTAATCGCCGTGCAACTTTTTGCTGGCATGGACAGTAAACGAGGTTCGGGTCAGACGACTTTTTTATTGCAATATCCCCTTTGGTGGGGCTATGCGCTGAGTATTCCCGGTGCGTTTGCAGCCGCTCTGGTATCCGTACACGTGGCCGTATCTCGGCTAATCGAGGTCATTACCGGGCGCCAGATTTTGTCAGGTGAGCAGGAGGCAGGGCATTGAGTGACCTGCTGATTGGATTGTTGTCATTCCCCGCGTTGCTAATGTTGATTTTTTTGCGCGTACCGATTGGGCTTGCCATGTTTTTGGCTGGGCTGGTTGGTCTGGTTCTGGTAACCGGTGACACGGGTCTGCCGTTCGCAAGGCTCAAAGCTGAGACCTACACAACGTTCTCTAACTACTCGCTGTCGATTGTGCCTATGTTTCTGCTAATGGGCCACTTCGCCACTCTGGGAGGAATGAGTCAGGCGCTTTTCAAGGCAGCCGAAGGCTGGCTTGGCCATCGCAAGGGTGGTGTGGCAATGGCGGCAGTCGGGTCATGTGCAGGTTTTGGTGCAATCTGTGGTTCATCACTAGCAACAGCGGCCACCATGGGTCGAGTGGCGCTACCCGAGTTACGACGCTACGGCTACGCCGGTGGGTTCGCCACAGCAACACTTGCCGCTGGGGGAACTCTGGGTATTTTGATTCCGCCGTCAGTAGTGCTGGTGATCTACGCCATTCTGACCGAACAGAACATCGCCAAATTGTTTCTCGCGGCATTCATTCCTGGCATCCTCGCAGCGGTTGGCTACATGATTGCGATCGCCGTCTACGTTCGCATCAACCCTGACTCTGCTGGCACGCGTCCGCGTGTGAGCTATGCAGAGCGATTTAAAGCCATGTTCAACGTATGGCCCGTGTTGGTGGTGTTCTTGTTAGTTGTGGGCGGGATCTATCTTGGGTGGTTTACGCCGACCGAAGGCGCTGCCGTGGGTGCGCTGGGTACGGGTCTGATTGCATGGTCGGTGGGTGGTCTGAATTGGAATGCTTTGACTGAAAGCTTCTTCGTGACAGCCCGTGCGTCAGCCATGATTTTTTTTATCGTACTCGGTGCAGCTTTCTACAATGGATTTCTAGCACTGACACAGTTGCCACAGGAAGCCGCATCCTGGGTTGCAGCCAGCGGGTTGAGCCCCGTGCTTGTCCTGATCTTGATCCTTTTCTTTTACCTGTTACTTGGCTGTCTGATGGACAGCCTATCGATGATTCTACTGACAATTCCCATTTTCTGGCCGATGATGCAAGAGCTGGATTTTGGGCTGGTTTCCATGGTGCAACTGCAGAGTGCACGGCTCGATGTACTGGTTGCAAGTGGTGCAGATATTCCCGCAGCCGTGTTGCAGCAAGCACAGAGTTTGTTGGCCAGTGGACAAGAGCTGTCACGTGAGATGACGCGTGAGATTGGTTTGCGCGGCGTCACTCAGGGTTCGTTGAATCGGATCAATATTGAGCAGACAGCCATCTGGTTCGGCATACTTGTGCTAATCGTCGTGGAGGTCGGCCTGATCACCCCGCCCGTGGGTATGAACCTGTTTGTCATCAACACCATGGACCGGCAGACGCCAATGGTAGAAACCTACAAAGCGGTGATCTATTTTGTGGTTACGGATTTAGTTCGCGTCTCGTTGCTTGTGATGTTCCCTGTTATCACGCTGTTACTGCTACCGTGGTAAAGCCAGTGGTTCATCAACTAATGAGCTGACAAAGAGCTAAGAGCTAGTCTGACCCCGCCTGCACGCAGTGTAGAAAAACCCAGGAGTGAATCCATGAATATCGACGGACAGGTTGCATTGGTTAGTGGCGGTGGCAGTGGGTTAGGTGAAGCAACGGCGCGCCATCTCGCCCAGCTTGGGGCTGAAGTTGGCATTCTTGATCTTGACGGTGAGCGCGCTGCAACAGTTGCTGCTGATATCGGTGGCTATGCGCAACAGTGTGATGTCACCGATGCCGATAGCGTCGCCGCTGGTGTCACATCGGTTATGGCTCGGTTTGGTCAAGCGCCACGAATTGTAGTGAGCTGTGCCGGTATCGGGTTGGCCGCAAGGATTGTCGGGCGCGAGGGTAAGGTGTCGATTGTGTTGTTTCAAAAAGTGATCGAAGTCAACCTGTTCGGGACCTACAATCTGATGAGCTATGCGGCTCAGGCGATGACAGATTTGCCAGCACTGGATACCGGTGAACGTGGCGTTATAATTAATACCGCGTCTGCGGCCTATGAGGACGGTCAGGTGGGACAGGCTGCTTACGCTGCGTCTAAGGGAGCCATTGCTTCAATGTGCCTGCCGGCTGCACGTGAATTTGCACAGCACGGTATTCGTGTTGTGGCTATTGCACCAGGGCTGTTCGAGACGCCTATGATGGAAAGCCTGCCAGAGGAGACGGTAGCTCAGATTGCTGACAATATTCCGTTTCCAAAGCGTCTGGGAGAGCCCCAGGAGTTTGCGCACCTAGTGGCTGATATCGTGCGCAATGCGTACCTTAATGGCACTGTAATTCGGCTTGATGGTGCGGTTCGCCTGCCACCGCGTTAACAGACAATGACAACGACGACTTAACACACAATTATCTGGCGTTAGCAGGAGAACGTATGAGCGGTAATGCAGCACACTGGTTTGTTGATCGTCATGTGGATGAAGGGCGATCGAATAAGACGGCGTTCCGAGAGGCGTGGCCGGGTGGACGCGAGTTAAGCTTTGGCGCTCTGGCCGTGCGAAGTGGTGAGGTGGCGGCTGGTCTGACCCGAGCGGGTATTCGCCGTGAGGAACGCGCTGCCATGTTGGTGCTCGACCAGATCGAGTTCCCCTGTCTATTCTGGGGTTGCCTGAAGGCAGGCGTGCTGCCAGTGGCGCTAAATACGCTGCTCTCCACCGATGTCTATCGTGCCATCCTTAACGACAGTCGCGCATCGATCGTCTTTATATCCTCAGAACTACTTGATGTCGTACTGCCAGCGGTGAAGGACTCGCCATCTATTCGTCAGATTGTGATCATTGGTGGGGATGTACCAGAGGGGGCGGTTGCCTGGGTAGATTTTGTGAGTGATTTATCGCCACATCCTGCTATCGAGTGTGCTGGAGACGAGATTGCATTTTGGCTTTATTCGTCGGGTTCAACCGGTAATCCAAAGGGTGTACGCCATGTCCATGATGCGCTGCGAGTCACCTGTGACACTTATGGCAACCAGGTACTGGGTATTACAGAAGATGACACGGTGTATTCCGCTGCCAAACTGTTCTTTGCCTACGGACTTGGTAACGGTATGTCATTCCCTCAATCGGTTGGCGCAACCACGTTGTTGTTCAATGCTCGACCAACACCTGAGGTGGTGTCAAATATTCTGGAGCGCTACCAACCCACTATCTTCTGTGGCGTACCCACGTTATACGCAGCACTTGTCCATCAATGGGAAGTGCAGGGTGAGGTACCGAGTGCACCGCTGCGCGCGTGTGTGTCTGCTGGCGAAGCATTGCCCGCAGAGATTGGCCGTAAATGGAAGGCAGTCCAAGGTGTGGACATTATGGACGGTGTTGGTTCCACTGAAATGTTGCACATTTTTCTATCGAATAGACCCAATGATATTGAGTACGGCACATCGGGTATAGCCGTACCGGGTTATGAGATTCGCTTGGTTGATGAGGCAGGTGGCGATGTGGTTGGTGAAGGCAAAATTGGTGAGCTCTTGGTACGCGGTGATTCGGCAGCAGCTGACTACTGGAACCAGCGTAGTAAATCACGCACAACCTTCGAGGGTGAATGGACGCGTACCGGTGACAAATACGAGACAAGTAAAAGTGGGCGACTCATCTATTGCGGGCGTACCGACGACATGTTCAAGGTGTCGGGCATTTGGGTTAGCCCATTTGAAATCGAACAGGCGTTGATAGCGCACCCGGACGTTTTGGAAGCGGCGGTGGTGGCGCGCCGGGATGTGGATGATCTCGAAAAGCCTCAGGCATTTGTGGTGTTCAAGCTCGACCGCGACGCACAAGACCTGGAAGCTCTTAAGGAGTTCGTTAAAGAGCGAATAGGCAAGTGGAAGTACCCACGCTGGATCACGGTTGTGAGTGAGTTGCCCAAGACAGCCACCGGTAAGATTCAGCGGTTCCGATTGCGTGAAACGTCATCATAAGAGAGTGTCGCTACTGTAAATCCATCCTAATCATGTCTGCCTACTGAGCAATCACACAGCTACTAAAGCGGTGGTAACTTGTCAGTCATGCCCGTTTTAATTGAACTGCAGTCGGGGTTTTCTGATGGTGTGACTCTCATCACATACCCGATCAACATGAACGACTGCCCGAACCACTAGACACAATGGGCTAGAGTGACTCAGCTGACAATCCATTGTTTTGATACGTAAGTCATGTTTTGATACGTAAGTCACATGACTAAAAATTGATGGCTTCTCTTAGTCGAAAAGTTAGTTCATATAGCGTTTTTCATACTGGAAAGGTTCGGTACACTGCGGATTCACAAGGTTGCTCAATTAGTTCCGTAGTTTTTCGGTTAATTGTTAGCAACATTTTAGGATCTGTATGAAAGTGAGCCTGCCGTTGTGCGGTGATCTTGATTATGAACGTACATGGAACGTTATTAAATGAAAAGAAGCCTTTATGTTTTGCTCACCTGCATCGCAATGGCAGGTTGTGATTCCAACGCAATTGAGCCGATTAACGACAAGACCAGTTTTGACAACATTGTCGCAAGATCCTCGGGGAGAGCTTGCGAAGTCGACGCACACTCCTTGAGTTCTGCTCGGCAGGAATTTAGACGATTCTGTGATGCTGACCCCCGAGATTGTGATCCTATTGGTGGCGGCTGGACCTGTTCTGCCGAAGTGATCGGGACTAACGCACCCGCTCTTACAGCTGCTTGCAGTGCAACAGGAAGCTCTCTTAGTACAGCCCAACAAAACTATGCAACCGCTTGCTCTTTACCGCGTGTAGATTGCGATCCTTTAGATGGCGCTTGGCTATGCTCAAGCGAAGTCATCGGTGCATTCGCTCCAACTTTTTCACAACTGATGGAGCCGTCCGATTCAACAATTGATTTTATAGAAGGCTTGTCATTTGCAGAACAGTGGAATGAGCTGGCACTAGCAGCCGTTCGCGCTGGCATGGCCAGGCCGACGGTAACAACCCACCAGTTGTTTCTATTGAGCGCGTCAATGTACGACGCATTTGCACTCTATGACGATACTGCTGTTCCCTATGCGCTTGAAGGGTATAGTCGTCAGCCGTATTCACAGCGAACAACCGCGAATATGCACGAGGCGGTTAGTCAGGCGGCCTATCAGGCGTTGACGCAATTGTTCCCGATGTTTGAAGACCAGCACGGCTATTTTTTGATGCACTTAACCGCGCTGGGCTATCAACCCGTTCAAGCGTCCGGATCAACACCGGCGGGTATTGGCTATGCAGCATCTGAAGCAGTATTTGCAGCACGCAGCAATGATGGGTCAAATTTTGTTAACGACTATGCCGATGCAGTATCAGCGCTTTATCCCGAACCGTATCAAGCGATTAACAAGCCTGGCTCTATTGAACAACTCAATGACTTTGGTGAGACCTTTAATCCTAATCGTTGGCAGCCATTGCGCGTACCGAATGGCACAGTCATAGATGGACTGTCGCTACCGCTCATTGATGAACTGAACCTGGATTCATTTGGCGATCAAGATTTTCTAACACCTCACTGGGGCGCAGTGACTCCCTTTGCACTGACGCATAGTGCAGAACTACGTCCAAGTGCTCCACCACTGTACGGCTCTGATGCGCCTTATGTTGATGCGCTTGGTCATGAATCCACCAATCATGAAGCGTATGTACGCCAAGTAAGTGACGTGGTGGCGTTTAGTGCTGGCCTGACCGACAGGGAAAAAATTATTGCAGAATTTTGGGCAGATGGTCCTCGTACTGAATCACCACCTGGGCATTGGAATCAGATAGCGCATGGTGTTATCGAGCGCGATAACATGTCTACAGCGGACGCCATAAAGTTATTTTTCACGCTAAACGCTGGATTGCTCGATGCCGGTATCGCTACCTGGGAGACCAAACGGCACTACGATTACATCCGACCGGCTTCAGCTATTCGGTTTCTGTTTAATGGCCAGTTGATAGAGGCGTGGGGTGGTCCGAATCAGGGAACGCAGCTAATCCTGGGTGAAACATGGAGTCCTTATCAGAGTCTGACGTTTGTAACACCTCCGTTTCCCGAGTACGTATCCGGGCATAGCACATTCAGTCGAGCGTCAGCCGAAATATTGACCCTGTTTACCGGGTCAGACACGTTCTATGATGGGGTCACTAGAACCGCACAGGATGTCAATGCAGATGGAGAGCTGGACTTGCTGGGTGAGTTTATTGCACACCCCGGTTCCTTTTTCATAGAAGAAGGGCCAGCACAACAGGTGGTGTTGCAATGGTCTACGTTCACAGATGCGGCGGATGAGGCCGGATTGTCAAGACTTTACGGCGGCATACATATTCAAGACGGTGATTTGCGCGGTAGGGAAGTTGGCGCGCAAGTCGGGCAACGAGTATTCGCTGTCGCACAGTCTTACTTTGATGGTAGCGTACAAGCACCGCAATAGGGGGGATGGTTACCGATACGATGCGATTGCCGTGTATGCTATCAACCGCACTGGCATAACGCTGTGTTGAGCCGTTTATACCCTTGTAAATTAATCGCAACTGTCAACATCGTATGAAAAAACCATGAGCGCGCCGTGGGTGAAGGAGGGCACACTGAGCGCTAATGGAAAGACGCTGGAATATGTGTGTCTGGGTCCACCGCCTGGCGAAGCGCCGACGTTGGTGTTGCTGCATGAGGGGCTTGGCTGCACGCGCCTGTGGCGTAATGCGCCAACGGCCCTTGCTAAGGCAACCGGGTATGGCGTTTTCGCCTACTCACGCGCCGGTTATGGTCAGTCCGATCTTGCTGAGCTACCACGTCCGCTTGATTACATGACACGTGAGGCGGTCGACGTGCTGCCTGCTGTTTTGGATGCCATTGATGTGCAGCGTGCGGTGCTCGTGGGGCATAGTGACGGTGCAACCATTGCCGCCATCCATGCCGGGAGTATCGTTGATCCCGTGGTGCAAGGCGTCGTACTGATTGCGCCGCATTTTTTCACTGAGACGGCGGGGCTTGCGCAAATTGCCAAAGCCCGCGACGCATTCGACACTAAAGACTTGCGTGCACGTCTGGGTAAATACCACCGCGACCCGGACAACGCGTTTCGTGGCTGGAATGACGCTTGGCTCGACCCAGACTTCGAGTCGTGGAACGTTGCTGCGAACCTCAACGATATTCGTGTACCGGTGCTTGCGATCCAGGGTCGCCAAGACCCCTATGGTACGCTGGCGCAATTAGACGCCGTGACTCATCGTGTTCACCACGCGTCTGTATCCACACTGATTCTTAATGAGTGCCAGCATGCACCACACCTTGAGCACGGTCCGGCAGTCACGGTTGCAATCGCTGCGTTCTGCAAGCACTTGGGCTTGCACCAGGTCGAGGATCAGACTCTCAACTGAGGCTTAATGAGGTGCGTTTACCCACATATGCCTACGTGCCGGGACAGAATGAGCGTCACCCGGAAAACACCTTTGATGCCATACGAAGCTCCGCCGTATCAGGTCAGAATGCGGATCAGCTAGCACATAGCGAGGCTTTTCGCGCTGGGCTTCGATTCCTCGATGCGGGTTACTACTGGGAGGCGCATGAAGTGCTGGAGCCGGTTTGGATGGCCCTACCGGACGGCAGCACAGAAAAATATGTGGTGCAGGGCCTGATTCAACTTGCCAACGGGAGTCTGAAGCTTCGCATGGGTCGCCCTAAGGCGGCTTTGCGTCTGGTTGGACAAGCCCGAGGGCTTGTAAACCGCGAGGTGTCAGCACCCGTTATGACGTTGGATGTGCGGGATGTGCATACTTGGATCGATCGGTTAGAAGGTCAAATATTATTAGCAATATAATACTAATAATTTAAATAAATCATCTAAATTCCATAACATATTGATATTTATATAAAATAAAATTGCTTTATTATGCGTTAAATTATTTACATGCAGATCTACCCCACGTATAGTAGGCACAGTTTGCGAACCTCGAGGCCTGCATGCCCCCACTTATTGACTTCAGGGTTGACCCATCCAGATATCGCCACTGGCAGGTTGAGTACGACGGTCCGGTCGCCACTCTGAGCATGGATGTTGACGAGAAGGGTGGGCTGTTTGACGGGTACGAGCTAAAACTTAATTCCTACGACCTTGGCGTTGATATCGAGCTAAACGATGTCGTGCAGCGTATGCGCTTTGAGCATCCGCAAGTGAAGGTGGTAGTACTTCGTTCAGGCAAAGACAACGTGTTCTGTGCCGGTGCCAACATACGCATGCTGGGTGGGGCTGCGCACAGCCATAAGGTCAATTTCTGTAAGTTTACAAATGAGACTCGTAACGCTTTCGAGGCCGCAGAGCAAGACAGTGGGCAACAGTACATCGCAGCCATAAAAGGCGCATGTGCTGGCGGCGGCTATGAACTAGCGCTTGCCTGCAATTACATCATGCTGACTGACGACAGCACCACCGCGGTTGGTCTGCCTGAGGTGCCTTTGTTAGCGGTGCTACCGGGTACCGGTGGCCTAACCCGCATCACTGACAAACGCAAAGTGCGCCGTGATCGCGCTGACATCTTTTGCTCTATCGAGGAAGGCGTGAAGGGCCAGCGTGCTAAAGATTGGCGACTGGTGGATGAGGTCATTCCCAATTCAAAATTTACTGACACAGTGCAACAGCGTGCACGCGACTTCGCGGCCAGTTCTAACAAATCAGACATCGAAGCAGGCGTTAACTTTGGGCCACTTCAACGCACTCACACTGATGACACCGTGTCGTGGTCGTTGATGGATGTAAAGATCGATCGAGCGGGTCGTAAGGCGTTCATTACTTTACAAGGACCGAATGAGCAAGCCCCTATAGATATGGATACTTTCCAGGCGCAAGGTGATCAAGCCTATCTTTTGAAGTTATGTCGTGAATTTGAAGATGCGATCCTGCACATGCGTCTGAACGAGATGGAAATCGGGCTCTGGGTGATCCGTACTCAAGGTGATCCTGACCAGTTCGCTGCTCATGAAGCGTTGCTTGCGAACCACACCGATCACTGGTTGGCCAACGAAGTGCGTCAGTATTGGAAGCGCACACTCAAACGGCTTGACGTCACGTCACGTTCACTGGTTGCTTTTGTTGAACATGGGTCGTGCTTTGTCGGTGTATTGGCTGAAATTCTGTTCTCAGTCGACCGAACCTACATGATGGAGGACGAATTTGAAGACGATGAGCGGGCGCTGGCAACCATCACATTAAGTGAGGCTAACTTCGGCCCATACCCGATGGCCAATGGACTGACGCGTCTGCAGACACGCTTTCTAGGTGAACCGGAATGTGTTGATGTTGCGTCCGCACAGACTGGAGTTGCGCTGGATGCTCAAACTGCTGATAAGTTGGGCCTGGTGACGGTGATTCTTGATGATATCGACTGGGAGGGTGAGGTACGTATCTTTGTTGAAGAGCGTGCCTCGTTCAGTCCAGATGCAATGACCGGTATGGAAGCAAATCTGCGTTTTGCAGGGCCTGAGACGATGGAGACGCGCATCTTTGGGCGACTGACTGCCTGGCAAAACTGGATCTTTAACCGACCCAACGCCGTAGGCGAAGACGGTGCGTTACAGCGCTACGGCACGGGTGTGCGTGGTGACTTTGACCTGGAACGTGTTTGACTTAAAAGGTGACGAGCGCTGGCCACTGCAACCTATAGCCACTTGCGCCTACCGACATACGACACACCACTGAACAAACAACCTCAATTAGCAATCGCTACCGGAGAAAACCATGACCGATACCCTTGACGTCAGTTATGACACGCGAATTCCGAACAACGTTGGTCTTGGTCAGGACCGCAAAGTCCTGAAAGCGCTGGAGAAGTGGCACCCGGGCTATATTGACTGGTGGAACAAACTGATTCCGCAGAATTTCCAGGAATCTATGGTGTACTTACGCACAGCGGTCAGTGTCGACCCGAAAGGTTGGGCCAAGTTTGATTACGTCAAGATGCCGGAGTATCGCTGGGGTGTGCTACTTGCACCGCAAGTGCAGGACCGATTAATCCCATGTGGCGAACACAAAGGCCAACCTGCCTGGCAGGAAGTACCGGGCGAGTACCGAAACATGGTCAAACGCTTAATCGTTATACAAGGGGACACGGAGCCGGGTTCGGTTGAGCAGCAACGCTTCCTCGGGCTCACCGCGCCCTCGCTTTATGATCTGCGCAATCTGTTTCAGGTTAATGTGGAAGAAGGCAGACATCTTTGGGCAATGGTTTACCTGCTGCAGAAGTACTTTGGCAAGGATGGTCGTGAAGAGGCTGATGATTTACTGCGCCGCTCATCCGGCTCTGAAGAAGCGCCGCGCATGCTAGGTGCTTTCAACGAAGAGACGCCAGACTGGTTGTCTTTTTTTATGTTCACCTACTTCACTGATCGCGACGGCAAGATGCAGCTTGAGTCTTTGGCACAATCAGGCTTTGACCCACTAAGCCGAACCTGTCGCTTTATGCTCACAGAAGAGGCGCACCATATGTTTGTTGGTGAAACTGGCGTGGGCCGAACCATACAGGCAACTTGTGAAGCAATGAATAAAGCTGGCATCACAGACCCAAATGATATCGGCAACGTACGCGATCTGGGTGTGATTGATCTACCGACCATTCAGAAGAAACTGAATCTGCACTACACGCTGTCGCTTGACCTGTTTGGCCAGGAAGTATCGACCAACGCCGCCAATGCATTTAATGCGGGTATCAAGGGGCGTTACATGGAACATCGCATTGACGACGATCATCGCTTACATGACGGCACCTATAACGTCAGTAGTATAGTGGATGGGCAAATTGTCGACCAAGAAGTGCCTGCGCTGACCGCCATCAATATGCGCTTGCGTGATGACTATGTGCGCGATGCTGCCGGTGGTGTAGGACGATGGAACAAAGCTATCAAAAAGGCAGGGATCGACTTCCAGCTGGCACTGCCGCATGAGGCCTTTCATCGTCAGATAGGTGTATTTTCTACCATCAAAGCAAACCCTGCCGGTGACATCATCACAGAAGCCCAGTGGCAAGCCAGTAAAAGTGAGTGGTTGCCGACCAAGGACGATGGCAAGTTCGTTCAGTCGCTGATGAAGCCGTGTTTCGAGCCAGGCAAATACGCCAGCTGGATTGCGCCGCCCAAGGTGGGCATTGACAATAAGCCGGGCGATTTTGAATACGTCAAACTGCACATGGCCTGACAACATAGTCTCTACCAATATGATTATTAGGTATTCAATGGGGGCCGCCATCGGTCGTTATAGCTTATGAACCACCCGCTCAAACAGCATCTGATCGATCCCGAGATTTGCATCCGCTGTTATACCTGCGAGATGACGTGCCCTGAACAGGCTATCGAACACGATGACAATAATGTCGTGGTGGATGCCACCAAGTGTAACTACTGCATGGATTGCATTCCGGTTTGCCCAACGGGCTCAATCGACGAATGGCGAGTTGTAGAAGCCCCTTATTCGCTCGAATCGCAGTACGAATGGGAAGAGCTACCGGAGCAAGGTGAGTTAACGATGGGCGAGGTGTCGGATGAGGCTCAGCGTATTGATGAAAGTGATGTTGATCCTGTAGCGGCTCTACTGGCTGAGGCCCATAAGGGTGCTGGTGGCAAGGCGCGGGCTCCAAGTTCGGCCGCTAAGCCTGCCATCAACCTGTACAATTTGGGTCACCCGGTTGAGGCAGTAATACAAGGCAACTATCGGCTGACAGCTGAGGGTTCTGATACCGATGTTCGTCATATTATTCTTGATTTTCAGGCAACACCTTTTCCGGTGCTTGAGGGTCAATCGCTCGGTATTCTCGCCCCTGGCACTGATGCCGATGGGCGCCCACACTTACCACGTTTGTACTCGGTATCCAGTCCGCGTGACGGCGAACGTCCGGGTTATCACAATGTATCGTTGACCGTGAAGCGCGAACCTGATGGGGTTTGTTCAAATCATATTTGTGATCTGGACAAGGGTGATACGGTTAATGTAACGGGACCCTTTGGGGCCACATTTCTGTTGCCATCTGACCCCAAGGCGCGCTTGTTGATGATTTGTACCGGCACCGGTGCAGCGCCGATGCGCGCGTTTACGATGGCTCGCCAACGCACTGTGGGTGCACGCAAGGGCGGCATGGTAATGTTCTTCGGCGCGCGCACACCAGAGAGCCTTCCCTATTTTGGCCCACTCGGGAAATTGCCGGACGAGCTGTTGAATAAACACTTGGTATTTAGCCGACTGCCAAACCAAGCGAAAGAGTATGTGCAGGATAGAATGTGTGCAG
Source organism: uncultured Granulosicoccus sp. (assembly GCA_938003775.1). GTDB lineage: Bacteria > Pseudomonadota > Gammaproteobacteria > Granulosicoccales > Granulosicoccaceae > Granulosicoccus. The sequence goes on from CALKXZ010000032.1 coordinate 14,592, forward strand.
AACAGGATCTGGTGGCACAGATGCTGACCGACCCCCACACGTATATTTACATCTGTGGGTTGAAGTCGATGGAACAAGGGGTCGAACAGGCGTTTACGCAAATTGCCACAACCATTGGTCAGCCGTGGCAAACGCTGCGTGACACTATGCGCGATGAT
>CALKXZ010000033.1 GCA_938003775.1 uncultured Granulosicoccus sp.
GGTATTCGCCAAGGGAGACAAGGCATTACCTATGTATTACCAGACGATCCACTGTACGACCCAGCCAATGTAGAGAGTATTCGCATAGGCCTGCTGATGACCTCTTTTGACCCCATAGCAGAGGGTGATGACGAAAACACCTATATGTTAGCAGGCCAGGCAATCGTTGCCGAAGGCAGTGCGCAAACCAATGCGTCGGGCATACACAAAAAAGACAAACGGTATCGACTCGCTTTTAACACCACGGTAAAGATCCGTAACCGCCGTAATCTGGAGTGATCACGATGCATATCAATTACCTTTTCAATTCACAACGTGGCGGCGCTTTATTAGTTGCCATGGTCATGATATTTATGCTCTCGATCATGGGTGTGTCCGTTATGCGTAGCTCAACGCTTGAAAAGCGCATGACGATCAACGCCATACAGTCATCGGCAACGTTTCAAGCGGCAGAATCAGCATCGAATCTGGCACTCAATGATCCCGATAATCTAATGAATGCACATGCAGCTGGTCTTGGCAACGCTATCGATCTAAACATAGACAGCGTGAATGACGCTATAGGTCTGCAGTCAGTTTCCAAACTGCGATACGTTGGCAAACGTGCCGCCGAAGGTTTCTCATTGGGAGAGGGCTCAAGCAATTTTGAAAGTCTGCTGTTTGTGGCAGAGGGCGACAGTACCATCCCCGCCGTACGCTCTCGCTCTGCCGTAGAACAAGGGGCATTTCGCATTGTTCCCGCCGACATGTAGCTACGTGTAGTCATGACTACTGGCCACGCTAAACACATTCAATTCTCTTTCTATTCCACGCTGCTGCTTCAGTTCCACCTCATCGAGGTAACACCATGATCTGTAAAAATACGATGTCATCTGGCAAATTTCCATGTCGAAAATCACATCTATCATCGGCATTACTGGGTTTTGTTATCAGTTCGGCCACTGCGTTTTCTTCTGTATACGCTGACGATACCGAAGTCTTTTTCGGTCAAGTCGACCCCAATACGAACGTGCACCCCAATGTGCTGTTTGTACTGGATACGTCTGGATCAATGAACAGAACAGACACGGGTTACACAGGAACCCGGCTCGAGCGTATGAAGTCAGCGCTCACCACCATTTTAAATGATTCCACTAACGTTAATGTCGGATTGATGCGCTTAAACGGATTCGATGGTGGCGGCGCTGTTATCTACCCCGTCACTAATATCGATAAACCTATCTGTGCCAATAATGATTGTGGCAGCGTTGACCTGGCCTACCAGGTGCTCCAAGAAGATGATGATATGGAGCAATACGTCACTAGCGGTGCCATGACCCCAGACGGAAATCAGTTAAGTATGGGCTACAGCAATGGCAAGGAGCAACTTGTCAGCTTTCGCTTCCAGAACGTGCAGATTCCGGCAGGTGCAACCATCACCAGTGCTACTTTGGATTTCGTAGCCAATGGTAATCATTCCAATGAAGCGAATCTGATAATACGAGGTCAGGATGAAGCCGATGCACCCACCATCCCGCATTCCAACGGCTATCTTTCTGATCGACCATTGACAACGGCTGAAGTTAGTTGGAATCCGGAAGAGTGGACGAACTACGAGACCTACGAATCTCCTGATGTTGCCAGTATTGTTCAGGAGATCACTAATCGAGGTGACTGGTGTGGCGGTCAGTCCCTGGCTTTTATTGTTAAAGGCACTGGTGAACGAGGAGCTGTGTCCTACAATAATAGTCCGAGTCGCGCACCGCAATTGCGCGTCAGTTACGACTCAACTAGCGTACCGGCTGATCAGGGTTGTGTAAAAAAATCGGTACTCGCACAAATTGACGATACCACGGATGATGCGTTCGAAAATTCCAGAAACGGCAAAATCAACAACAAAAACAAAGGCCTGGCACTGACACACGTCAATCATAAGAAAAAGCCCTACTACACCACAACACGTTTACGCTTTCGTGACCTTGCGCTTCCAACTGATGCCGTCGTAGAGAGCGCATCATTGCAGTTTGAAGTCAGGTCTAGACAAGACGGCGATATCAGTATCGCTATTCAAGCGGAGGATACCGATGATGCGCCTAAGCTAGTCGCCGACAAATACTGGATAACAAACAGACCCGTCATTGCAAACCCTGTGCAATGGAATATATCGGATAACGAGGATTGGCCGAAAGATACGAAAGTCTCAACCCCTGATTTGAGTCATCATGTACAGAACGTGATTAATCGACCAGGCTGGCAAATGAATAACGACATGGCATTCATTTTGTCACGGGTTAATAACACCCAAGCACGCCGTATTTTTGAATCCTACGAGGGTGAACAACCGGCTGCAGCAAAGCTGCGCATTGTTTACCGAACGAATATCGGAGCATCATCAGGCGGCGGTTCAGGAACGGTTCAAAATATTGCCAGAGACGAGTTGCTCAAGGTAGTGGGTGGATTGAAAGCCACCGGCGGCACACCCATAGTTGCGGCTTACTATGAGGCCGTGCAGTACTTGCTGGGTAATAAGGTGGACTACGGTAAGCGACGTAGCATTCCTAAGAATCGCCACCAATACCACCGCGTATCGCATCCAGACAGCTACACAGGAGGATACGTACCTTCGGTTAGCGGCTGCCCAAGTAACAACCCCGGTGATCCGGACTGTAAATATGAAGTGATTAAGGGCGACCCTATCTACACATCCCCACTGGCAGACAGTTGTCAGACAAACCATATCGTATTTCTCTCTGACGGTGTGCCCACCAGTAACACAGCAGCAAAAAAGGTTAAGTCGCTGCTTGATATTTCCTCTTGCTCGGGAGACAACAAGCATGAGACCTGCGGTCGTGAACTGGCCACATGGCTGGATGAAACCGATCACAACCAAAATATTTCGCGTACGCAAAATATCAGCACCTACACC
>CALKXZ010000034.1 GCA_938003775.1 uncultured Granulosicoccus sp.
GGGGAGCCCTTCACACAGCTGCCATTGGATCTCTACATACCCCCCGATGCACTGGAAGTGTTTCTCGATGCCTTTGAAGGGCCTCTGGATCTGTTGTTGTACCTGATCAAGCGTCAGAACCTGGATATCCTGAATATTCCGATTGCCGATATAACCGCGCAGTATATGAAGTACATCGGACTGATGGAAACCATGCGCTTTGAATTAGCGTCTGAGTACCTGGTCATGGCTGCCATGCTCGCTGAAATCAAATCTCGCATGTTATTGCCCAGAATTGATGAACTGGGGGATGATGAGCACGATCCTCGCGCCGAGCTGATACGACGCCTGCAAGAATACGAACGCATCAAGCAGGGTGCTGTGGCGCTGGATCAGTTGCCACGCATGGAACGCGAGCACCACATCCTTAAGGTGGTGGCACCTCGGATAGAAAAGGAGGTGCCATTGCCAGATATCACCATGAAAGAGTTAATGCTGGCACTGCGGGATGTAGCCGAGCGAGCGCATCTGAGTGGTCATCACAATATTGCACGAGAAACATTGTCGGTACGCGCGCGTATGTCGCATGTGCTTTCGGCTCTACGTATAGGAGAATTCTGCGAGTTCTCTACTCTGTTTAATCCTGAAGAAGGACGCCTTGGCGTGGTCGTAACATTCCTGGCCATCCTGGAGTTATGCAAGGAATCTGCACTGGATATTGTTCAGTCGGAGCCGTTTGCGCCTATTTATCTACAACCTCGTAGCGAGCCGGTTGAAAAAAGCACCGACTCATCCGAGCCTGCTGATCTGCCCGAGTAATCACGATGGACGCTCAACAAACGAGAAATATTCTCGAGGCCTGCCTATTGGTCGCTGGTAAAGCCATGAATATCGGCCAGTTGGAAAATCTGTTTGAAACCGATATCGACAGACCAGACAGAAATGAAATTAAAGCGGCGTTGGTTGAATTACAAGCCAGCTACGAAGGCCGGGGTATAGAACTCAAAGAGGTTTCATCAGGTTGGCGATTGCAATCTGCCAGCAGCATGGAGCACTGGGTGGGTCGACTATTTCTGGAAAAGTCGCCACGCTATTCACGAGCGCTACTGGAGACGCTGGTGTTGATCGCTTATCGGCAACCAATAACCCGTGGTGAGATTGAAGAGGTTCGCGGTGTAGCCGTGAGCTCAAACATCATCAAGACATTGCAGGAGCGGGACTGGGTTAAAGAGATCGGCTACAAAGATGTACCGGGCAAGCCTGCATTGTGGGGAACCACCCGTGGCTTTCTCGATTATTTCAACCTCAAACGTCTGGACGAACTACCAACCTTGGCTGATGCACGAGAGCTTGAAGAGATAGAGGCAGCTCTGGTCAGCGAAGGCTTGGTCGATGGTGTGACGGACAGTGTTGCCGCTAATGATGATAGTACGGGCGATGTTGATGTTGATGTTGATGTTGATGCAAGTGCGAGTGCGAGTGCGAGTGCGAGTGCGAGTGCTAATGCGAGTGCTAATGCGAGTGCAGGAGGCAGTGGCGTTGTCGACATGGCGGAAGCCGAGAGTGGTGTTGAGAGCGCTGATGAGTCAGAGGTAGACGTGGATGAAGACTTGTCAGCAGCAGCCGTATTGGGTTCTGATACTGGCGAAACCGTTGATGACGATGCTGCAGTTGGGCTGGTTGGATTGGCGAGCGGACTACCGGGTGCAATGTCTCATGCTGATCCGGATTCTGCGAGCAACCAGCTGAGCGATATGGTTGATCAATTTGTTGAAGGTGATGAGAAGGAGAGCGCACAGGCTTCATCGTCTGACACGACAGCGAATGAAAGTGCCGATTCTATGAGCTCGGGAGACATGCCATCATCTGATCCTGGTATTGATGCTGAGGCTAAGGAACTCGGCGAAGAGGTCAGTGAAGAAGCTAGCGAAGAAGTTAGCGAAGAAGTTAGCGAGGAAGCTAACGAAGAAGCTAACGAAGAAGCTAACGAACAGGGCGCAGACATCGTCGTTGAGAAAAGTTCAGAAAAAAGCACTGATGCGATTACTCAAGAAGATCCGGAGCCAATACGAAAAGTAATCGAAGCAGAGGAGCTGTCAGCGGACGACATTGTGGTTGAAGAGTGGCGGGAACGTGTGTCCTCGACTAAGGCTGTGGATGACGTAACCAGTGAGACCCCTGCGGTTAGTAGCGATGATTCCTCGGGCGGTTTAGTAGATGCTAACAATGGCCTGGCTAGTGATGGTGGAGAAGAACAGAGTCATGCTGAGTCTGAATTGCGGCGTGTTATTGATGAGTTTGCCGATGAGCATCAAAAAGATCTGAAAGCACGCAATGAGTTGGAGTCACAGACCCGACAAACTCCATCTACTCACAAAGCCGGTAGTTTTGCGAAAACGGCTGCAGTTGCAACGGCGGCTGTTGGCAGTCCTGTCCAACGGGAACCGGTCGCGACTTCCAATCTATTTGGCGTGTCCGGTTCAGTGGAAACAGAAGTGCATGTGACAGATTCTGGTGAACCAGATGAGCTTGAAGAACCAGATGAACAGCCAGACACAAGTGCGGATGCATCTGACTTTCCAGTAGACACTAAAGAGCCAGAACCCTGAATAGCTAGGCAGTACGATGCAACGCAACGGAATGCGGATGAACACAAGGAATCGGAACCTGAGCAGGTCGGCCTGCCCGGAAGCGAGTTAGTGTATGTACCCGCCGAAGAGACCAACGCCCCGGTAAGCATAGAAAAACCCATGGCCGATCTTTTTGAAAGGCCTCAAGCAATGGACGTCAGTGATATTGAACTTGCCGGGCCGTTAGTTTACGAGGCTGATGATGATTTTGATGATGAAGTAGAACCAACCATCCCTCAGCCAACGCGACCACGAGGATTCATCAAACGCTGGGCAGTCAAGGCTGTTTCGTGGGTTAAAAGGCTGTTTGGGTTCAAGCCTCGCAGTACTGAAT
>CALKXZ010000035.1 GCA_938003775.1 uncultured Granulosicoccus sp.
GTGAGGGCACTGGTACCTGTGGGCGTTGTTGTGGTGGCGGCTGAACTTGTGGCGCGGGCCTGGGCGTGATCAACCCGCCTGAGCGTCCGCGGTAGTTGCTTTCATCATTGGGTCCGATCATCTTCATATCTCCGTAGATTAGTGCGGTGTGCCTTCGCTACCGCGTTGTTGTTGTAAGATTTTTGCAAGGCGTTTCATCGCTGCTTGCAAGCGCTCGATTTCACTGTTTATCTGTGAGAGCTTCAAGTCACTCATCACGTCCATGCCCAATCTTTCTATGTGGCTTGCCATGACGTCAGCATGCGATGCGGCGTCACACGTCAGGAACAATATTCGTTGCCCCACCATTTCGGGGTCATTCAGCTCATGGTCTTCGGGATTGTGACCGTCCATTATTGAGCGCTCACTGATGCACCGCCTACTGGTAACGGTGAAACCAATGGTGGCGCGGCTGTCGGTGATCGCAATACTGAGCTTGCCTGCAGACTTCTCGATATGTCGCGCATCCACGAAACACCTGGCATGTCAACAAACGCGCTCGATGACACCATTCGGGCCAATCGTTCGGCAGTACCGGATGACTTGGCCCTGTCACCCTTGAGAGTGATTGAATCCATAGCCCTGACGAATCGTTGAAGTTTGGCTCGCTCAGCTTTCGTGTACAGCGCTTTTACCACTGGCTCACCGCTGCCGTGCAATGCTTGTTTGAGCGTAGACACCATTGCCTGCATGCCTTTGGTGTCGGTATTCCGGTTTGATGTGATAGTGTGCAAAAACGTCTCACGCAGAGCGTTCCAGCCTTCAGAGTCACCACCAACAGCCCGTCGATAGTGTTTGACCACACGGGCCGCACCGTCTTTACTCAGCCCCGTGGCGCCGAATATGTAATTGCCGATTTCAACGGGCGAGGCATCCTCATCCAGCATTTGTTTGATGATTCGACCAGCCTTGCCATTGGTGTTGAATTTCTTGGCGTGCTCGGCGTACATGCCGCGAGCCTCCTTGAGCAGCGTCACCGCCCTCGGGTCGCCTGTAAACATGTTGGCATCGAGCGCCTGAGCCAGAGCGTCATCAAACTCCTCTTTGACAATAACCATTGCCCGGTGATCGGGCGTGCCAGGTGTCGAGTCGCTTATCCAGTTGTTGATCTTCTGACGCTGATTCTCAACGGCCTTGACGGTTGTCTGTGGGTTCTGCTCCAGCTCCTTCATCAGCACCAAGGCGCCGCGTGTTTTACTGCCTGCGGGACTACCCAAGTCGTCAATGATGACGTTGGAACTCTGCAGCCGCTTTGCCACTCGATCAGGAAGGCCAAGCATGACCTCATCGGCAAATTCACCTTTGTACTGCTCAGCCTCGGCATACCTGCGTTCATAGCCTTTTCTGGACTTGTCGCGAGCGCGGAGCAATGCCGAATGCACAATCTCGGCGCTCTGGTTTTTGGTTGAGCCTTGCGCCACACCGCCAGAGTACGAACTGATAATGCCATCAACGTTCTGGCCGACAAGATCGGCGTTGTAGTTGATGTTGTCCTCCAGTTTCTGGCCAGCTCCACCACCGCTGCTGCGCAGAAACTCCTCGCTATTGAGTTGATCCGTTTTTGCTACTCGCTGTTCAAATGAGGCGTCTGGCATTGACTGGCCTCGTGTTGGTCTGAATCCGAACTCACTGCTTGCCAATGCAGCTTCAGGAGATTGCGCAGATGCATTCAGTACTCGACCCTTGCCAAGTTCCATCACTTCGTCCAGGTTCAAACCGGCTAGATCCTCTGGCTTGAATCCATCGTTGGCCAGCTGACGCCTGACCATTCGTTCACGAAGCTCATTGCTGGCCCTTGCCCACCGTGCAGCGCCAATGGTCTTTCGGGCCGCATTCACGGCGTGAGATAGGGCCGGTGCGATCAACTCGCCACCCGCACCCACCATGCCCGTCAGTGCAGTCTGAGCGGGATCGATCTCGTCGCGGCCTGCAAGCATCTGCATGCCCACATCGGTTGCTGCAGCACCAGCCCCGCCGGCAGCGACTTTTGCGCCGATGCCAGCCCCGGACACAGCACGCACACCACGAACGGCAGGCAGGAACGATGCAACCTTGCCACCCAGTCGAACAATGTCCTCGCCATTTAATCCAGGTTGGTTGACATAGGCGCTGACTGTCTTGCCGCCGTCCTGAAACTCGAAGTACACATTGCCGTTCTTGTCTTTCTTGCGAATAGCATCCGGGCGCTGCTTCTGAAAGGCAGCTGCGTAGTCCTCGTCGTCACCGAATAGTGCAGCCTGGCTGGTATCGAACGCACCTTGATTGAATATCTGGCCGTTTTCAATATCGGGCGCTCCAGCCTCGCGGTTCACATCGGCGATTGATGGAAAGTCGAACTCTGCATCGCCCTTGATCGCGTTGATGGTGCCTCGTGCCAACGACTTTGCGCCTCGAGTGATGGGCCAGTCGCCAGACTCTGCACCCAGAAAACTATCTGACTTGGCTGGTGGCGCGCCGAGAAAATATTCATTGAACCTTTCCCGACTTGCACCGCTTGCCTTGATCTCGGTGTCATAGACAAAGGCTGCTACTTTGGCCGGGTCTTTGTCAGCAAGTTCAGGGTGCTGTTTCAGGTAGTCATCGATGCCAGCCATTATTGCGACAACTCCCACTGCTCGAAACTCGATAGCACGCCGACCGGATTATCCGCTGCACCATCGGAGGTTTTGCTTTCTCTGATCCGTATGTCGGTGGGCATTCTGTACCCATCAAGATTCTTTTTTTTGGCAATGTAGTTGCTCATTTCCTCATAACGAGCTGATGCCCTGCGCATGCTTTTACGCATCAAGTCGATCAGTATTCGATTGGCCTCATTCGACGTCCCGAAGTTACCGATCGCGGACTCGATGCGCTGCGCGTCTTGGTCAGTCTGTGGCCCCGTTGCGGCGTTGAGCTGTTCCAGCACCAGCGGTGCCATGGCACCCTTGTAGGTTTCCAGCGCCTTACTGGCATCTGTTCCCACCCACCGGCCGAGCTCCGCCATGAACTCCTGTGAACGACCGGTTTTGTAAGAATCGTTCAGCTTTTCCATGATGCTCAACGAGTCTTCAAGCGCATAAGCGGCAGTGGCTCGCTTTTTCACTTCATCAAACACGGCAAGTTCTGATATTGCTCGACCTTCGTCGAATTTCTCCTGGTAGGCGCTAGAAGTATCCCCTGTATTGACAGTCACTCCCTTGTCAACGCCGAGGCTGGCTTTTAGTCGTATGATTTCCTGCTGGCGCTGGTGCGCAGTATCAGCATCGGTCAAATCCTGCTCACGATCCACAATAGCCTGTCGATTTTTCGACTCAATGTTCGTAGCGTTAATAGCGCCTTGCGCTTCAAGCTGGTTGCTTTGCAAGTCCAGATTGTTCTTGTGCCGCCGTTCCTCTGCAGCTGCGTTGACAGCGGCCATGTGCGTATCGCGAAGCTTCTGCGACTCAGCGGTCAGCATAAGCTGAGCTGTGTTCGCGATGCCTGCGCCAAGATTGGCAGCTGCGCCTTGCCAGTTAATACCCATATTCGTCTCCCGACGGTTTAATGCGGCTCGCCCTCGTAGGCGTGCTGCTCAAGTGATTTTTGCGTCATCTGATTGATGGCCGCTTCTGTTCGTAGCAAATTGCTGAGTATCAAACGCCTTTCCCTGCAACTCGGCGGCCTCATCAGCTCAGCATTTACGAATATGCTCATCGTATTGGCGCTGAGCCAGGTGAAGGTTGTCTGATCGACTATGCTGGATATGGTCGGAGGCGCAACGTTGTCAGTGTCAACGATCAAATCCAGTCCGTTGCACATGTCAGTACCGATCGCCAGACTTGAGTGACTCCAGAGCAACCAGTTGATGGCGCAGAGCTCTGGCAATGGCGCGCTCCCTGACTCGAACACCGCCCTTGTATCCGTTCTGACTCACGATGGCTTTCCCTTCACTGGTCTTCGGCCCCGTCGATTGCAGCCACGGTTTGACTCGCATCGCTCGCTCTCGGGCTTGCTGTCTGTGTTGCTCTGTTCGTACATACGTCATTGGGTAGTCCTTCTGAAAGTTTGGATGGCGGATTTGCGTTATCGATTGCACTCGCGCACGGATCGCTACCGTTGTTCACCTGCTGGTGGCCGGCCGAAACATTCGCCTGGCGTACATAGTTGGCGATTCGCGGGTTACGAATTTCCGACATGGCCTCGTAGGTATTCCGGCATTGGGACTGCGCGCGAAGGGCGAATTTCATCCACATATCGATGCGTTTTGGGTCTCCTGCGACCATGGCCTTTTGCAGCAGGTTGTGAAAGAGTGAGTCAAGTGTGGCTGCCTGTGATCCGAGAGTTGCCAACCCCTTGTCGTTTGTTTCTATCTGCTCATTGAGGTTGTTGATGAGGTCGAGCACGTCAACGTCGCTATCTCTCGCATTACCATCGAGTCCGGAGAGCTCCAGGCAAAAAAGCGAGTGGGCAGCCTGGACTGACGGAGACATTGCGAATTTGGCTCTCCTCCGTGAGCGGCTATCTGCCTCCGCGGCTGCCTTACTTACTGACTCAGGCGCAGGGCTGGACACGTCACGCAACATGCTGTGCTGTACCGGGTGATTGTGCTGGTTGCTGCCTGATGGCCTCGGCCAGCTGCAGGTTGGAAAAGGCGAGCAGGGCGGCTGTGTCGCCTCTGAGTGCGGCTTGCTTCGCCTGCCTGAGTATCTGGCCAGACTCGCGCTTTGTCGGCCGGTATTGGGCTGCTTTGGGCATACTGAACACACCAATTTACTGTTGATATACGCCGGTATATAGGTGTTTTACGTCGCGAGCAACTGCTTAAAGATCAAGGTGATTGCGCGATGATCCTTAATGACTATTAGTGGATACAAATGACAGCTCCGGGCTGTTGCATGTGTAATGTTTGAGTCCTTGAAATTATCGCTCTTGTCGCTTTTTTGGAACTCGACCAAACAGGCTGCCCTATGTGCCTTCACTTCCAACAAACACCTTCGTTGAAATTGATCATTAGTGTCGGATTTGTCGGATTCTGGTATTCCAAGGTATTTGGATCCAAGAATGCACTATGCATTTACTGGATTTTTGCTGATGCCCGTTGGGTCCAGTTACGGTTGCTTGGTCGTCGCCAGGTTGTTCCGATTCGGCGTTCATCAGGGCAGGGAAGTTGCCAATCAAAGAGAGGATGAAATGTGGCGTTGGGGTCAACTTCAAACGGCTTTTTCGCCCTCGCCGCTGACGATGCTACTGCATAGTCTGAAAGCACAATCACTCTATACCTCCACATGGTAGAAAACTCGTGTCTCGGGTGTCTTAGTGTCTCAATAGAGCCGAAACCCGCATGAATACTGGCTTGTGGCTGAGACACGATTGAATATTTACTGAGACACGATTTTAATTCGTGTCTCAGCGTTTTCAAAATCGTGTCTCAGCTGAAATGCCGTTCTGGCAACGTTTCAGGGCTAATGAGACACTAAGACACGTGAGACACGGTTATTTCGTTAGGTGGCAGCAACACAAGGCAAGCGTTATTCAACGTCATGGAGAATCGCATCACTGATGACATAAAAGCGAGATTGCTTTTTCTCTATTCGGCGACGCGCCTGGCGTTCACCATTGGTGCCCAGCAGTAGATAACCCTGGTCCTCCAGTGCGCCAGCTACGGTGGCAAAGGAGAGCCCGTCACACACCTCTTCCTTGAAAATTGCAGGAAATATCCAGTACTCGTTACCCCGGAAAATTCCCGCTCTATTCTGAGGGACGTGATGGTCAGTACCGTTGTCAAATCTTGCGGCGTGACGCTGAATGAATCCACGTACTTGCTCTATTGCTTTCTCTGCCTCTCTACTGCCCCCGGGAGACCATTCCTTGCGCCAAGACTCGAAGCAGACGATGGCAGCTCGGATGGCGAAGCCCTCAGGCCAACCTGTGATCCCCGCCTTTGTTGCGATCTCGCCAGCAGACCCGATCAAAGCAAATCGATTCGCCACCCGTTGCACTTGCCCGTCGGCTTTCGCCATGTCCACTTGTGCCCGCAGTTGCTCACTGAATGCCGCGATCTGATCCCTGCAGTCTCGGCGGTTCGCTACAACATGACGAACGAACTCCGGGCCAGCATGGCCGTAATGTGCCCTTGTCGCTGCCTGCAGCCCATCGGCCATCTTATCCGGCGCTTCGAAGCCATTGAGTTGTTCGAAAATTCCCATGTCCTGACCGGCGTCAGCCTTGATATTGATCAGTCGAACTTCTTGTCCGGCCTTGGCTCTTACTCGCGCTGAGCCCATGTGTTCACTCAACGTGAACTCACCGGTTGACAAATACATGAGGCGCCAGGTCTGAGACTTTCGATCCTTGCCGTCCCGGCCTGCTCGACCTTTGCCCCTACCGTTGGCAAGCATATAAATCACCTCACCAACCAGACGGGCATCAACTTGTCCTATCTCATCCAGCACAAATCCAATATCACTATGTCGAGCCGCTATTCCTTCAAGCCCGTTATCGGTCGCTCTCCAGCTTAGAAGGTCTTTACCCCACACCGATGCTGCTATAAACCCGGCTGTGCTCTTACCTCTTGAGCTTTTACCAAAAAGGTGAACACCGCCTGACTCAGCGTTCGCCAATGCAAGCAGCGGACTGACCAAGCCTACCGATAGCGATAACAACAGTCTCGAGTTGCCCACACACTTTAAGGCGATCTGTTCTCGCCAACTTTCCAGCGTGCCGCCAGGTGGTACTGTAGGCTTCGCGTTGATCAGCAAGAACGGATCCCGATCATGCTTGCTACCAACTTCGCCGCCGGGCAGTACAAAGCTGTCGCCGTGCCAGCCCGTATTGGCAACCAATGTGTATCGGCTTGTAACGGAGGTGCTCAAGTATCCAATCAGGTAGTCCTTGCTTTCCTTGCTGCGTACCATGAAATAACCACGACTCAGCAACTCTCGTATCAGCTCAGAGGAATCACCTGCCAGCAAAGAGCGCGGCATTAACCACTGTTGCTGTTTGCCATCTTGATCCATGAACTCGACAACATGACACCAACCTGCGCTGTCTTTGTCTCTGGCTTGAC
>CALKXZ010000036.1 GCA_938003775.1 uncultured Granulosicoccus sp.
TCCTGGTCGTGTCGATATTGGCAGTAGAGGCTGTTTAATGCTTGGCCCAAAATGGGATCTGGATGCTGTCTATGGTACGACAACACCAACACCAACACCAACACCAACACCAACACCAACACCAACACCGACACCGACACCGACACCGACACCGACACCGACACCAGATCCAAAGCCAACTAAGCCGTCCTCGGGTGAGCCGCGCGCGTCCGCATCCAGACATTCTAGTGATGCAAAATTTGCCATTGACGGTAACGTGAATACACGCTGGACAACAAAGCAACGCCAGACTCCAGGCCAGGTTTTCCAGCTTGATCTGGGTAAAACACAATCGATCAGCCAGGTATTGTTAGACAGCCGTAGGAGCAATCAGGATAACCCCGCGGGTTATAGTCTTTCTGTATCAACTGACGGCAGATCCTATGCGGTAGTGGCAACTGGAAGTGGTCGAAACGGCCTGACCACCATCCGTTTCACCCGCCAGCCAGTACGCTACCTGAGAATTACGCAAACCGGTTCGAAGTCGAATCGTTGGTGGTCAATCCATGAATTAACAGTGGGTGGTTCTGCTGGCGGTACACCAGAGGACAATGGTGGTCGCAAACTTAATCGAAGCAACTGGATCGCCTATGCTTCCTCTGGCAACACTATTGTTGGAAATGCTGTCGACGGGAATGCGCGTAGCCGGTGGGCGACTCGACAAACTCAGCGTAATGGTCAGTACTTCGAAATAGACATGCAGGCCAACGAATCTTTCAATAAACTGATTCTTGAAAGTCAGGGCAGTCCGAACGACTATCCACGCAGATTCACTGTACGAGTTTCGAACGATGGTTCTAATTGGAAGTCGGTTGCAAGTGGCACGGGCAAACAACCAACGACAATCATTACCTTCGCTCGCCAGAACGCGCGCTACATTCGTATCGAGCAATCAGGCCGTGATAACGCCCGTTGGTGGTCCATCCATGAAATAAACGCCTACAAATAAAGGCGGCGTATTACGATGAACTTGAGCCTGGTAACAGCTGATGCGTTTCTTGTCAGCCGCTGAACGCACCGGGCTTTTTTTATACATCTAGCCTGGACTATTCATGAGCCGCCTAATTCTTTCACCGAGCCCTTTTTCTGTAGCAAATACTGTGGTTGAGCGGAATACGGTCTGTATTTCCGATCGGGCCGCGCAGGCCGAGCAGAATTTGCCACAGTAAAAGGGGACGCAGAAGATTTTGGTGGCTTCATGAATAATCCAGGCTAGCCTCAGTTGCTGAATATTTATCGCTCAAACGGGCAAAATTTTATCCCGATGCGCATTGCAAAGCGTAAATGACGGACACTCTACTTTGAGGAAAAACTCGCTGGAAAGAGAGTCCGAATTTTGAATCGATAAGAGTTCTTGCTTATGGCACTGCAGTGGGCAGTCGTTGTAAACCGGTTGTTAAGGTTGTTAAGGTTGTGCAGGCGCGGGCCGAGTACTCTTCGCTGTTCCGCTTTCCTTAGGTTATGATCGGGTGTACCATACCTAACACCGTTGTTTAACCTAACCAAAGGAGATCAATAATGTCATTGTGCAGAATCGCATTTGCACAAGCTCCCTCTGGTGCAGCATACCAGTCCTGTACAACTCGCTAGCGCGGGTATTGTCGGACTGAATCGGAACGCCTCTATTGTAAGGTGAGGTAGCCGGCCTCATGCCTGCGGATACCGTCGCGCTGTGATTTTCTAATCGTCACAGGAGCTGGTTTCCATGAACTCTCTATTAAATGTATTAAATGTCTCGTTTTCACGCGGCAGCCTTGCCTTGTTTGAAAACATATCCTTTTCAATCGGCACCGGCGATCGTATTGGTTTTGTGGGTCACAATGGTAGTGGTAAAAGTACTTTGCTCTCTCTGCTGTGTGGCAATGAACAACCTGATGAAGGTGAAATCCGAATGCCACGTGGTCAACGTGTGGCACTGGTTGAGCAATTTGTACCTGCAGAGCTAACGCAATTGGTGCTGAGAGATGCTGTGCTCAACGCTATCCCCAGGGAACAGCAACAAGAGACCGGCCACCACGCTGATGAGCTCCTGCAGCGATTGGGCTTTTCAGCTGATCAAATATCATTGCCCTTGCACTTACTCAGTGGCGGGCAGCAGAACCTTGTTTTATTGGCTCGGGCCATTGTGTTAGAACCTGAGCTATTGCTGATGGATGAGCCAGGCAATCATATGGATGTCATGGCTCTGACGCATCTTAAGAGATACCTGCTGTCTGGCCAGCATATTCCATTTTTGATGATTTCCCATGACCGTGAATTGCTCAATAGTTGCTGTAACCGCACACTATTTTTAAGGGACCGTACTCTGTATGCCTTTGACCTGTCTTTTGACCTAGCCGCACAAGCACTGGCAGAGCATGATGTTCAGGCTGCAAACTCCAGACAAGCTGAGGAAAAAGAAATCAAGCGGCTGCAGGCAAGCGCAAAGCGATTAGCCTTGTGGGGTAAGACCTATGACAATGAAGATCTGGCGCGCAAGGCAAAGAGTATGCAAAAGCGTGTAGAGCGCCTAAAGCAGGAACAAACCACCGTTAGCCAGGGAAGTGGGTTGGCATTGCAACTAGGTGCGGATTCATTGCGTAGCAAGTCTCTGCTAACCATCGAGAACCTTTGCGTTCTCACTCCTGATAATCAACACGAATTATTGAGGATAGGCTTCCAGTATATTCGTGCTGGCGATCGTATAGTACTGCTGGGCCGTAATGGGGTAGGTAAATCAACAACGATAAAACGCTTGGTCGGTGCGCATAATCGAACGGATAACCTCGTACGATACAACCCGAATGTCAGCCTTGGCTACTATGACCAACAGCTGGAGCAATTTGATAGTGCTTGTGGCCGCAGGGACTGGTTGCGTGGCGTTAGCGACGCATCTGATGAACGGATCAAGCAGGTACTATTGCACAGTGGCATTGCGTTCGCGGACTTGGATCGCTCTGTAAACACACTCAGTGGTGGTGAGTGCGCCCGTCTAATGTTTGTGCTGTTTCAGCTAGAACAACCGAACTTCCTGATATTAGATGAACCGACCAACCATATCGACATACAGGGTCGTGAGCAGCTAGAGCAACAACTGATCGATTCTAAAGCGACTGTGTTGATGACCAGTCATGATCGCCGGTTTATTGAGCGAGTGGCAAACCGTTGGTGGTGGATTAGCGACAAACAATTGATTGAGCTGAGTGGCTTGGAGGAATTTTATGCAACGGTCAATCAGGATGCAATGCCGGTGCAACTGCTATCAGAGTCCACGCAAAAAACACAACCTGCAGCAGACTTAATGACTATGAGCGATGATGAAAAACTGCGTCGAATTGAGGTGATAGAGACCTTGTTGAGGGAAGATAAAGCGCGCAAGGAAAAATTCCAGAAACCTGCACGACAGCAACAGTGGATGCAAGAGTTGTCCAGATTATGGGATGAATTGAGATAATTTACGAGACAATCACTGTAAAAGATAAACGAGGTAAATGCTTCTAATGACGCATGTGCTGACTATAGGGTATAAATGAGGGCCGAACCATTTGAACCGATATTATGACTGCTTTCCTAATTGTGGATACGAAGATTGAAAATGCAGAAGAGTACGAGCGTTACAAAGCGCTGGCACGACCTCTAGCCGAGAGTTATGGTGGAACCTATCGAGCCAGAGGAGGCAGAATGGAAATTTTAG
Source organism: uncultured Granulosicoccus sp. (assembly GCA_938003775.1). Lineage (GTDB taxonomy): Bacteria > Pseudomonadota > Gammaproteobacteria > Granulosicoccales > Granulosicoccaceae > Granulosicoccus. The sequence continues at coordinate 3,713 of CALKXZ010000036.1, forward strand.
AAAACGATCTTTGGTCACCGACTCGAATGGTTATCATTGATTTTCCGAGTATGGACCAAGCTCGCAACTTCATGAATTCTGATGCCTATGCGCCCATTAAAGCTATTCGACGAGCAAACTCTCAATGCACCGTGGCGCTTGTTGAAGGTATTGGCTGACCGTTGATGTAAGGCTGTTGCTGTGGATCTACTGCTACTCCTAGAATTGACGGTACAGTATGGCTTAAAACTCGATTAACGGTCCATTGGCTGGCAATTCAATTGCCGGTGTTGTCACCAACCCTTTATATCAAAACAGCAACAGCATTCTGGTAAAGATACATCAGACCCCATCATGCACCATTCAGTGGTCATACGACTAAGAGCATTTGGCATAAATGCATTTTCTGCACACGATATTAATGCCAGTGATTATCAAAACACAGAAAAATTGATGAGCAAGGCATTGCGAGCGCAATAGTTTGGCGAATTATCGCCAGCGCGCTTGAATACGCGCTAGTGCATCTTTTCCAGGGATGAGTTTCTCATAAGGTAAATCAGCCATTGCTTGTTCACTGCTGCCAAGAACTGCATGCATCTCTGATGACGCGGGTTCCAGATACAGTAGTCCAGTAACTACCTCGCCTTTAGCGCGGTGCTCTTCTATGTAGGAAATCGCCGCTATACGATCAGTGGGATCAAACGTTTTATCCACGCGTTTGAATCCGACTATGCCGCCATCGTGCATCTTGATTTCCTTAAACTTGCCCGGTTCTACCTGTGTGAGTATTTCTTCATGATGATCAGTAAAGTCTGCATAGACAGTTTCGCGCATGTGTGCACGCGTATGTGCATAGCTCTTGGTTGAGCCCTCGTGGTCATTGAATGTGACACACGGAGATATAATATCGAGCAGGGCAAAACCCTTATGCGTGATCGCGCTTTTAATCAGTGGTACGAGATGTTCTTTGTCGCCAGAGAATCCACGAGCGACAAATGTGCAACCTAGCGAAATTGCCAGCAACACAGGATCAATTGGTGTGTACGGATTGGCATTGCCTTTCTTAGCAGTACTTCCTTTATCGGCACTGGCGGAAAACTGACCTTTTGTCAGGCCGTATACACCGTTGTTTTCTATCAAGTACATCATGTCGACATTGCGTCTAATGGCGTGCGCAAATTGCCCTAAACCAATGGACAATGAGTCACCGTCGCCAGATACACCAATGTATTGCAATTCACGATTGGCGGCATTTGCACCTGTTGCAATTGAAGGCATACGACCGTGCACAGAATTGAAACCATGCGCTCCACCAAGAAAGTACGTGGGTGTTTTGCTTGAACATCCTATGCCTGATACTTTGGCCACTCGATGAGGCTGCAGCGCAAGTTCGAAATACGCCTGCATGATGGCAGTTGAAATAGAATCATGACCACAGCCAGCACACAGTGTTGACATTGCGCCTTCGTAGTCCCGGATTGTCAGGCCAATCTTGTTTTTTGGTAAATCAGGGTGTGATATTTTTGGTTTTTTGATAAAGCTCATACGAATTGTCTCTGTCCGTTAGCCGGTTCTGCAAAAGCGGTGTTTAGCTGTTTTCAGTGGTGCGTGCGATTCAAGCGGCCTGGCCCCGCATGATTTGTCTGGTTACAGCTTCCACGATAAAATCACTGCTTACTGGCATACCGTCGTAGGAGAGCATGGGTATCAGCCTGGACGGGTCAATGTTCAGTTCAACGCTTAAAAGTTGTCGCAACTGCGCATCACGATTTTGTTCAACAACAAACACTTGATCGTATTGTCGGATAAATTCAAATACATCGTTATGGAATGGAAATGCCAAGATGCGCAGGTAATCAAGATTGGCAACATTGGCGTGTTCCAATTGGTGGCGTGCTTCTCTGATGGCTGCATCACAACTGCCAATAGATAACAAGGCCCAGCGATAATCCGGTGCACCTTTTTTGCTGCGCGACACTATGGGTGCTGGCACTAAACTCGCGGCTGTGTCGAATTTACGACGCAAACGATCGACAACTTCTCGATATTCATCAGAGTTTTCTGTGTAACCGCCATGTTTATTATGTCCTGAGCCGCGTACAAAATAGGCGCCCTTGGGGTCAACACCTGGCAAGCTGCGCCAGGGTATCGCATCACCATCGACATCCAGATACCGGTAAAATGCATCCATGTGCTTTAAATCTTCAGCGTTGTATACCTTGCCGCGATTAGGCACGTAGGTTTCATCCCATTTAATTTCAGGAATCATCCAGTCGTTCATGCCAATATCAAGATCGGTTAATACAATCACAGGTGTTTGCAGCTGTTCGGCTAAATCAAACGCTATTTGCGACATGTGAAAGCAATCCAGCGGGTCGGCTGGGAACAACAATACGTGCTTGGTGTCGCCGTGTGAGGCGTACGCCGCAGACAGTATGTCGCATTGCTGAGTACGTGTGGGCATGCCAGTAGAGGGACTGACACGCTGCACGTCATACAGTACAGCCGGAATTTCTGCGTAGTAGGCTAATCCGAGGAATTCGCTCATCAGCGAAAGGCCCGGTCCGCTAGTCGCGGTAAACGCTCGGGCGCCGTTCCAATTTGCACCTAACACCATGCCAATGGCTGAGAGTTCGTCTTCTGCTTGGATAACACAGTAATTGTTTTTCTGGGTATCAGGGTCGACTCTTAACTGCTGACAAAAAATACTAAACGCGTCTATCAATGAAGTTGAGGGTGTTATGGGATACCAGCTAACCACCGTTGCACCGGCATACACTGCACCAAGCCCTGCTGTGGTGTTGCCGTCCACCAGTACGTGCCCGGCGGTTTTGTTCATAGGTTCAAGGCGCAGTGGTAGAGGGCATCGGAAATGGTCACAAGCAAAGTCGTAACCCATGCTAATTGCTTGCATGTTGGCATCCATCAATTGTGGCTTTGACGAAAATGTTTCTTGCAACAAGGTTTCGACAACTGCCATGTCGATATCCAATAACGCAACCAGGGCGCCGACGTAGGCGACATTTTTCATCAGTACTTTTGCACGAGCCGATTCAAATGCCTCATTGCACATACCCGATAACGGTACGCCGAGAATCGTGACATCGTTGCGTTGCAACAGATTATTGCGGGGCCATGTGGAGTCGTAGAGTAGAAAACCACCGGAATTAACCTCAGCAAGATCCGCATCATAGGTCTCAGCGTTCATGGCAACCATCAGATCGACCTTGCCTGAGCGGCACAGAAAGCCGTCCTTGCTGATACGGATCTCGTACCAGGTGGGCAGTCCCTGGATATTCGACGGGAAGAAGTTTTTGCCGGTCACCGGAATACCCATCCGAAAGATGGATTTCATTAGCAATCCATTGGCACTGGCTGAGCCGGAGCCATTGACATTGGCAAGTTTTATGACAAAGTCGTTGAGTTTATTGGCAGTGGTCATCAAGGGTAGTTGACTACGGATGCTGAAGTGAGTCGCGTTGTGAATTAGTCTGTCGGTGATAAGGCCGCATAGGGTATGTCAACGCGTGATTTGCGCATATCCCAGGCACCCGTGGGGCAACGTTCGGCACACAGACCGCAGTGGATGCACAAATTTTCATCCTTCACCATGATCTTGCCGGTTTGCGGTAGCACATCCGACACGTACAAAATTTGCTCCTTGTTTTCTGCAGGCGCGCGCAACCGGGTGCGCAGATCGTCCTCTTCGCAGTTGTCAGTGATTGTTAAGCAATGAGTGGGACAGATGTCCAGGCAGGCATCGCACTCAATACACAAATTTTCGGTAAACACGGTTTGAATATCGCAATTTAAACAACGTTCTACTTCCTTTGATGTTTGCTGCGGATCAAAACCCAATTCAACCTCAATCTTGATGTCCTTAAACCGTTGAGTGAGATCTACATGGTGCATCTGCAGCCGACTGGTTTCATCAAAGTCGTTGGAATAGCTCCATTCATGAAGTCCCATTTTGGTAGACAGTAAATTGATCCCGCGTGGCGGTCGCTTGGTAATGTCCTCGCCTTGGCAATATTTGTGGATTGAAATAGCCGCACGATGGCCATGTTCCACAGCCCAGATGATGTTCTTGGGGCCGAAAGCCGCGTCCCCACCGAAAAACAAGCCTGGAATAGACGCAGCGTGTGTGACGGTATTAACCTCGGGGACATCCCACTGATTTAGCTTGACACCAGTTTGTGCTTCTATCCAAGGGAATGCGTTGTCCTGGCCAATTGCCAATATCACGTCATCGCAAGGTATGAATACCTCTTCAAGCACACGGGGTTTTGATAACCGTCCCTGTTCATCGATATCGTAGTGCAGCTTGTCAAATGTCATGCCCGTAAGCTTGCCAGCTTCCACAATAAAAGCTTTGGGTAGGTGGTTGATTACGATATCAACGTTCTCTTCCTCAGCGTCCTCAAGCTCCCATTCGCTGGCTTTAAACCAACCGCGTGGTTTTCGAGCCATGACCTTCACATGCTTGCCACCGAGTCGCAGAGAACTGCGGCAGCAATCCATTGCCGTATTTCCGACACCTATAATCAATACATTTTCACCAATGGTGTCCGTGTGCTCAAAGGCAACAGACTCCAGCCAGTCGATGCCGATGTGAATACGATCAGTGTCGTGGCGCCCAGGTAATGCTAGATCTTTGCCTCTGGGTGCGCCGGTACCAATGAACACCGCATCGAACCCGTCATGAAGCAATGACTGCAAGCTGTCAATTCGGGTGTTTAATCGCAAATCCACACCACGTTCCACAATTAAAGCGATTTCGTCATCCAACACAGGCGCAGGCAGGCGAAACGCTGGGATGTTGGTCCGAATCAGGCCTCCCGGCTGAGCATGCTGTTCAAACATGACGATGTCATAGCCTAACGGCAGCAAGTCATTGGCGACTGTCAGCGAGGCACAGCCTGCCCCTACGCAGGCGATCCTCTTGCCGTTCGAATCGCCTTTGGGGGGGAGAAGAGGGCGGATATCATCGGATAAGTCAGCAGCGACCCGTTTTAGCCGGCAAATGGCCACCGGTGCTTCATCCAGGCGTCCACGTCGGCAGGCAGGTTCGCAGGGACGGTCGCAGACTCTCCCCAGCACGCCGGGAAACACGTTACTTTTACGATTTTCCAAGTAGGCGCCGGTGAAATCGCCTTGTGCTATCTGCCGGATATAGTGCGGTACATCTGTGTGGGCAGGGCACCCCCATTGGCAATCAACAATCCGGTGATAGTGGTCCGGATGCTCCGTGTTTGTGGGCTTCATAACAGCGTCATGTGCACAGGTCGTGATTGATCAGTGGTTAGCTGAGATTGTATTGTATTACTGCATCGCACTATTGGACCTCACTATAGGACTCAAGCACAAAAAAGTAAACGGACTGTTTTAGAGCCTCAACATTGGCCTTGTGCTCATTGATGCGTTTGTGGACGCTCGATTTACGCTTGGCGTAGAACATGTTGTAAGCCATGGCGCATTTTGAGCTGGCGTATACGATCTCCTGTCGTTGCTGCTTCAGCCATTGAATATGGCGTGGAAATACAGACCCCACAGGCTCTTTGTTCGCTCTGATCCACCCCATCACGCGGGAGAGCCAAACTTGCAAGCCCCACAGTTGTTTGAGTTATTTAAGTCGACTGATTAACCGCTTAAGCAAGAGCGATGTTGTTTAAACGAGTGCGTGTTAAAGTGAGTTATAGAACGCAGAACACATTCTTGAAAGGCCCTCAGATAAGCTATGAATAAATCAGCTGACGCGATAATTATCGGTGCAGGCGTCATTGGCGCAGCAGTAGCGTTCGAGCTAGCGAAGCGAGGTTTCAATACTCTGAGCGTTGACAGAAACACGCATGCCGGGCACGGTTCAACCTCGGGTTCCTGTGCCTGTATTCGCATGCACTACTCCACGTTTGATGGCACGGCGCTGGCGTGGGAGGGATATCACTACTGGCGTGACTGGTCCGACTACTTACAAATTTCTCGTCAAGCAGCTGCACGTTCTGCCGCAGAGTGGCCCTTGTCTCGGTTCGTACAGACCGGTTGTCTGGTGATGAAGTCAGAGGCTAACGGGCATCTGGTCAAGCATATGGCCAATAGTGCAGCGTTGAATTGCCCGTTTGAGGATTGGACGGCTGACACTATCGCCGAACGTATGCCCATTTATAATCTGGAAAGCTTCGCACCGGCCCGCAGCCGGGACGATCCGGCATTTGGAAAAACCAACGGCTCGCGTGTACTTGGTGGTGTTTACTGGCCCAATGGCGGTTATGTTACAGACCCTGCGTTGTCTGCTCAGAATCTAGCTGATGCAGCCCGTGCATACGGTGCGCAGTTTCTCATGGGGAAGGAAGTGTCAGCAATCCTGAGTGAGTCTGGACGCACCAGCGGAGTAAAGCTTGTTTCAGGAGAGGTACTTCGAGCACCGATTGTTATCAATGTGGCCGGTCCGGCATCATCAACCATAAACGCCATGGCGGATGTGCTCGATGACATGACTATCACCACGCGAGCATTACGTCAGGAGGTCGTACACGTGCCTGCACCCGATGGTTATGATTTCGAGAAGGACGGTATGATGGTGTCCGATAGTGATATAGCACTCTATTGTCGTCCAGAGCACGGTAACCACATTCTTATTGGCAGTGAAGATCCGGCGTGTGATCCGCATCAGTGGGTCGATGATGACAAGCAGTACAACCGTGAATTTACTGAGCAATGGACGACCCAGGCCATGCGCTACGGTCAACGAGTCCCCAGTCTCGGCATTCCTCAGCAAACTAAAGGTATCGTGGATTTGTATGATGCCGCGTCCGACTGGATCCCGATTTATGATAAATCCAGTCTACCTGGCTTCTACATGGCTTGTGGTTCCAGTGGTAATCAATACAAGAATGCCCCCATAGCGGGCAAGATGATGGCCGAACTCATTGAGTACTGTGAAAATGGGCATGACCACGATACGAACCCGCTGAAGTTTGACTTACCGTATATCGGCCATACCGTCAACGCTGGTTTTTATTCACGTAAACGACCCATCAACACTGAGTCCAGCTTTTCGGTTCTTGGTTGATTGCGCAGGCTTGTTCAGACACATCAGCCTATCCAGCAATACGTGCCAGATAGTGGCCGTATTTTGATTTTCCCAACTGCTGCGCATGCTGCAGCAATTGGCGTCTGTCTATAAAGCCTTGACGGAACGCAATCTCTTCTGGGCAGGCAACTTTCAAACCTTGTCGGTGCTCAAGCGTGGACACAAACTGACCCGCTTCAATGAGTGCATCTGGTGTGCCTGTGTCCAACCAGGCCATGCCGCGACCCATGGTTTCCACATGCAATTGGCCTTTGTCCAGGTAGAGCCGATTAAGGTCCGTAATTTCCAGCTCTCCCCGGGCTGAGGGTTTTATGGTTCGCGCGTACTCCACAACAGAGGCATCATAAAAATACAGTCCAGTGACTGCATATTGCGATTTCGGTTGCGCAGGTTTTTCTTCGACCGAGAGCACGGTGCCGTGCTGGTCAAATTCCACAACTCCGTATCGCTCCGGGTCATCGACATGGTAGGCGAAAACAGTGGCACCTTGCTGGCGCTGGACGGCGCGTTCGAGCAGCGGTTGCAGATCATGGCCGTAGAATATGTTGTCGCCAAGTATGAGAGCGCAGGGTTCATTATCGATAAATTGTTCGGCAAGCAAAAAAGCCTGAGCCAGCCCATCAGGGCTGGGCTGCACGCAATAGTCAAATTGCATACCCAGTTGCTCGCCAGAACCCAGTAGCTGTTCGAAGTGCGTGATATCCCGTGGGGTGGAAATAATCATGACCTCCGTAATGCCTGCCAGCATTAGCACCGACAAGGGGTAGTAGATCATAGGTTTGTCATAAACCGGCAATAGTTGTTTGGAGATTGCCAGAGTCATTGGGTGCAGGCGAGTGCCAGAGCCCCCAGCCAGGATGATACCTTTCATTGTGCGGTGCCGTTTTTTTTGGTGTCCCACTATACCAAGCTCACTGGTCTGGTCATAAAACGGTTACATGCTTCGCTTAGTGGCACGTTCTGTCGATGTATAGACATGCTTCCGCTTGCTGGCGGTGCTTGTCCGCTCATACCTGATACGGAGTTTTTCGTGGTTGATTTCAAGTCCATTGATGATCGTACTAACCTGGCTGGTACAAACCGGCTGGAACTACTGATGTTTCGATTGCAGGAACCGGTGGAGGGACAAATAACACCGCTTTATGGCATCAATGTATTCAAGGTTCGTGAAATCATGGTGTTACCCAGTTTGATCACGGTACCCGAGAGTAATGAATTTATGGCAGGTGTGGCGAACATTCGTGGCAAAGCGATACCCGTCATAGACTTGAGTCTGTATTGCGGCTATGGGCAGATCAAGGACAGTGGCATATTGATCGTGACTGAATTTAATAATGTCACCCAGGGTTTTCTGGTGCACGAAGTCGATAATATTATCCAACTGGCATGGAGTGATATTCATGAGCCGCCTGACTTGGTCAAGAACGACAATAACAATGCACTGACAGCCATGTCTCAGATAGACGAGGATCAGATGCTATTGATTGTTGATGTTGAAAAGATTATTTTCGAAGTACTGGGCTCAAAACTGGACAGTATTGACGCCACAGTCATGACAATTCAGAACGAGGGTAAGCTGGTATTTTTTGCTGATGATTCGATGGTCGCGCGAACTCAGATCGCCAGAATTTTGGATAAAATGGGTATCAGGCATATGAGCGCCAAGAATGGCCTAGAAGCTTTAACGAATTTGCAAAAGCTTGCCGACGAGGCAGAAGTTGCCGGAGAGCCACTGAAAAATACGGTTCAGGCCATTATTACTGATGTGGAAATGCCAGAGATGGATGGGTACGTGCTGACTGGAAAAATAAAGCAAGACGCCCGTTTTAATGGCATCCCAGTCATGATGCACTCATCGTTATCGGCCAGTGAAAACCGACGTTTGGGCGTTAAGGTGGGTGCTGATGCCTACATTGCTAAGCTACAACCCGAGGAGTTCTGCCAAGCACTGGATCAGCTAATGAACCCGGCTGCCTGACCGAATCCTATCCAGTCCAGTTAGTAAACTTTGATAGGGATTTTCAAGGTAAGCTAGTGCTGTGTCATCGTCAAAGCCATTCATAGTAGTGGCTTTGCCCCTGACACGGTGCTGGAACTTAAACGTGACTGGAGATGAGAAGCAGTGATGAGGATAACACTATGAGAATAGCGATAGCGGGTGACTCTGCGGGTGTATCTCTGTCCCGAATACTGGCCGAGCATTTGAAGGATCGTTTCACTGTTTCAGAATTATCAACCGATGAGGCTGTTACCGATGAGTTATACGCTCATTTGTCTGACCGAGTGGCATCGGCGGTTCTGGAAGGGACCTACGATAGAGCCATTCTCGTATGCGGAACTGGCATTGGTGTGTCCATCTCTGCCAACAAAGTACCGGGTATTCGCGCAGCACTGTGCCATGATACCTACTCAGCCGAACGGGCCGCGCTGTCCAACAATGCGCAGATAATTACCATGGGCGCCAGAGTCATAGGTCCAGAACTCGCTAAAGCCATCGCTGATCACTTTCTGCGCGAAGCGTTTGATGAACACGGCCGATCAGCCAGTAACGTGGCGGCTATTGATGAAGTGGGTCAGAAATACAGCCGCACTTAAAACTCAGTGTAAATATAGCAGGTCCAAGTTGCTCAAGCCTATTTATTGAGTGCCTATTCAAAGCCTTCCACGATCAGGAAGTTGGCTTCAGCGTATCGATTGCGTAATGCTTTCGCGACCTGATACTCGGGGCTATTGTATGCTGCCAATGCCGTCTCATAATCTTTGAATTCAACGACGACATTGCGTGAGTGTGTGGTACCTTCCATGCCCTCGCAGCGGCCACCACGAACAACAAATTTTGCACCGTATTTTTCATAGACCGGTGCACCTGCTTGCAAATATTCGGGGTAGCGCTCCTCGTCTGTGACGGTGACGTTAGCAATCCAGTAGCCTTTGGCCATAGTGTTGACTCTAATGTGTTTTATGAAAAAGGACTTGACATGATAACGGATAAAAAAATGTTGATGTACGGTGCGTTTATCCGGCGATGCACCGTGTCAGTCCAATTGAGAACGTGACAGAATGAAAACGTCATTGGAAACGGGTGTCATCTACGTCTCAGTTTAGCCAAAAAAGCACCCGTTGAGACTTGAATTCGCAGATGTTTCGGCCGTAACTGATCTCAGTGTCCAGCCTTAATTCAAGACCAACTGCCCTGGCTGATAGGTTCAATATCAGTCGGAACGAGGTGTAGACTAATGGGAAATCAATCTGCTGTAGCGTTCGATGAAGACGACTATTTCGCCGAACCTGATTACGACAACTTTACCGATGATGAATTGGATGAACTGTACAATTTTGGACAGATCAAGGGCGTTGTGCCTGACATCCGCCTTCGCCAAAAAGCGAATTTGAAAAGTGTGTCAGAGGACGATGATCAGTTCGATGAAATAGAATTGGATTTCGAACTAGACGTGCATCCCGTTCTTGACCTTGATCTTTACGATGAAATTTAGTGTGCCCTAAGCTCTCATGATTAAGGTTCTCACCGGCACTGACTAATGGGTTGATCGATGTTACGTGCGTCAGCAATATGACAGTGAGTCCATTCATTACTGGTTAGCGCTTGCCCCACAGCGCCTCATGCTCTACGTTAAAGGTGCTTGTTGAGATTTTACGTGATGGTTTTGCGCGCGGGGCAGTGCGTACAGATAGAGGCTTGTCAGATTCGGAGTACTGCTCCTACCGTGAAGCCAGTCCTTTAACCGACTGGAGAGCTTCATGGAAGCACGATCTCTGTTCGCGCTGGTGGCATTGCTACTGGTGCTGTGGTTGATACGTACCTGGTATTACTGGAATTCCCATACGCGTCTGGCGCGTCGATCTCGTGAACAATTGCGCCGTAAACTGAACGGGCTCACCTTAACCGACCGTGGCATGTCATCGGCCAGCTACAACGGGCGACCAGGACATACAGGAAATTCTAGTGAGGTTAGTTCACCGGGCGTGCAGAACCCGCAGAGTGTAGCTCTCGACAGCGCAGTGGTATCGACACCCACAAAACCACGGCCTAAATCCTGGGCCGCATCTGAGTCTGTGCCCGTCACGGCGTCGGGAAACAGATTCGCGACGCATTCGGCGACCAGGCCCGATACCGATATTGGTACCGGCGATGAAAACGGCATCGACAATCGAACACAGCAGACGCTGGTATCGTTACGTCAGCGTATTCATCAGCGAGATGAGACGATCCGTACGTTACAGGAAAAGCTGGCTGAAAATGAACGACAACTGACACCCCCTCATTTACCGGCTCATGCAATCAGCAGTGCTTCGGTCGAGAGTGCCCAGTCGCAAGAAATAAACGCACTGCAGAGGCAATTAGTTGAAAGTGATCAGCAGCTACAGCGACAGGAACACGCCTTCCAGGAAATTGAAAAACTAAAGAAAAATCTGTTCGCGCGTCAGCGCGAAATCGAGCAGTTGCAACTGGCTGGTAAAAACAACGAACAAGCACTAGAGCAGTACCGTAGTAAAGCGCAACGAGCGGCCATGCTGGAGCAGCAGCTAGCGGAATCGGTACGAGTCTGCACCGCACATGAACACACTATCACTCAGCTACAGGAACAAGTAGACGGGATGAAGGTTGAGCCAGCGGGTGTGGGTTTGCAAACTTCAGACAAGGCAACGCTTGAGCGACTACGCCAGCAACTAAAAGATTCGCAGGCATCAGCCCGTGCAGCCCATCAGAGCGATCTTGAGCTTCGCCGATTGCGCAGTGAACTTGAGAGCATGCAATCGCGCAATATCCTGTCTGCAAACCGGATTAACGATCTTGAAAAACGTATTGGAGAACGTCAACAATCTATGGCTGTGGCGCGCACCCAGGATCATGTATCTACTGATTCAGTGAGTAAGCTGCGTCATGCTCTAAGTGAGAAGGAAAAACAGAATGCATTACTACAGCAGCAATTGGATGTGCGTGGAAAGCCGGGCTCGAATATCCAACCAGAGCGGCGGAAACCATTGTTTTCTGCACCTGATGGAAAAGACGACCTGAAGCTGATTAAAGGGATAGGTCCCGTTATGGAACGAACGCTCAATGAACTCGGGGTCACAACATTTAAACAATTGGCAAATTTTTCGCAGAATGATATCGATCAAGTCTCTGCTGCTATTGATGCCTTTCCGGGGCGTATTGAGCGCGATGATTGGGTGGGTAAAGCGCGTGAACATCACCGTGTGAAATACGGTGAGAGTGCCTAATCGGTAGAAGTACGACAGAATGGCTTGGTGTTAACAATGTTAATGTGTATAAATTCAGACTTGATCTAACAGTCAGTGCCAGATCAAGTCCAGATCTGTAGTTCCAGTTTCGGCCCGGAACAGACTTTCTGGCGTATTGTCAGAAAGTCTTCTTTTTCCGATTTGTGGGCTGAGTTAAAAGTTGCGTAGACTGATGGTTATATACCTTCAGGATTACCGGGTAATATTCGATCAACTGTTCCCCGAATTTCGTCACTAACTAAATCGACCAAGGAAATACCATCTTTGGTTTTTATAATTTTTGTACAGCTATTTTTAGGCCCATTGTCCCAATGAACACAATAGTGATCTTCTCGCAGGGTCCATGTTCCAACTAGAGTAAGCTCCTTTGTCAAACGCGCGGATGAAGAGCCGTCTTCACCATACTTGAAAGGCACTATACCGCCTTCTGGAAGGGCTGGTCCTCCCGCGGGAATATTCAAATATAATGTGTTGCCGGTCAGAAGACCATCGAGCTGCATTTCGTTCATTGTTGATGCGTTTGCAGCTCCAGTAGCAAGCAATGTTGTCATAACCAAGATCCTTATCATTGTTAAACTCAGGTTAAAAAGGAGTTTTTTATACTAAAGATCTGCTGTAGATCAGTCTTTGCAGCATTGCGCAATAAACAGCTCCAAAGTGCCAAATTAGTTATCGGAGCTGGGAGTCAGCTGTAAACTACAGCATAATGGCAATACCAAAAATACACGTATAAAACCAATGACTGATTACTATGAGCGTTTCTGACGAATCGCCGCTTGGAACTTCTATTTACCGAGAGTTTGCTAAAACTGATTCGGGAACGCTGAGCTTTTCAGATCATTACCTGGCATATTGCGCATCCGGTTCGATGCGGCTGGAAATCGAATCTCGTTATTTTTTTTTACAACCGACAAAAGCTGTGTGGATACCTGCGGGAAAACAAGTTACCACCCAGATTCCAACCTCAATTACTTGCTGTTCAATATTGTTTAATACTGCGTTTTTCCCTGAGCATAATCCGCTCGTAAAAATGATTGATCTGACTCCCCTAGCGAGACACATGATTCTATACTGCAGGCGTTGGGGTATTGAGGGCTGTACTATCGATCAAACTGCTGATTCATTCTACAAAGCACTTGCTTTGATTCTAGTTGAACGAATGGATGCCCCAACTACCGACTGGATTCCAAGAGGAGAATCGAAGCTTGTGGCACGTGCGGTTGATTTAACAATCGAGCGACATACTAGACCTATTGTATTGGCAGAGATAGCTTCTGCATTAGCCACAAGTGAACGAACATTGTCTCGCCGAATCGTTGAAGAAACAGGTATGAGATGGAGCGAATTGTTGCGCCGAGTACGAATTATTGCTGCACGAGAGTTACTTACTACTTCCGAGTTGCAAATAACGGCAATTGCAAACGCCGTAGGGTATAGTAGTCAAAGCGCATTTAACAAAGCATTCAGAATGGAATCAGAACTGACACCAAGGAAATTCAGAGAAAAGTTCAAGTCATCTAACTGGGCATAGTTAATTTCTGGAGACGATAACCACCCTTGAGGCTGTGTGAAAACCCAGAGCCTATTTCAAAAACACTGAAAAATACAGTGTCTACGCAATTTTGGTGGCGCTGACGGCGTTGTGTACAAACATCAGTCTGGACTACTTGGTCCGGATTTTGGTTTTTTCGTGCCTTCTATGGACCTCACATTGGCTTAATTGGGAGTGGTTTTGAGTATTCCCTTTTTCCCTTCTAACTCTTCATTGCCATTGACAGTGCTTCTGGCCCAAGAATCGCCATAACTCGTTTCATGTTGTATGACAACACGTGCAAACTCATCTCAGTGGCAACTCGACTAATGGTTTTCATCTGAAAGTGTGTGCTTCCCATCCATGAATTGATAGTTGCAAAAGGATGCTCGACCGTTGAGCGTCTATCAATCATTCGCTGTGGCTCATTGGCCATCCGTTTATCAAGTTCTTCGAGCACATGTTCATGTTCCCATCGCGTAATTCGTCGAAACGGTGCGGTTGTGCATTGTGCTTTG
>CALKXZ010000037.1 GCA_938003775.1 uncultured Granulosicoccus sp.
CGCCGCAGCGCCGGTAGTTACGTGCTCCGGTTTTTCTAAACAAGGCACCAATTTCGCTTTTTCCCAGTTTTCCGCCACCGCTGAGAACCAACTCATGAACATCATCGCTTTTTAATGCCAATGCAATTCGCAGTTGTTTTAGCACCCGGTTGTTATCGATCGATTTATGCGCCTCCCCGGATTCAGCACCTGCGGTTTTTACAGCAGTGTCACCGGCATCTGGTGGTGGACCACGGCGCTCGATAATCAGACCATCGAGCAACGCGTAAATCGCCTTGGCCGGACATGGCTGATACTCAGGCTCGGTATCTTTGCAACGCCAACTGGCGACCTCTGACAGCTCAACCAACAGACCGCCTAATGACATTAAACGGCGTGTTTGGGTATCGTCAAGCAGCAACGCGTAACGAATTCGGCGACAATATTCGTTGTTATCCATAACACCAACGCAAAAACAGACACGAATAAGTCGCATCGTAATACTGATGTATCAATTGACAATTTCTCTGTAAGTCATTGTTATAAAGATCGTTATTGAATAAAAAGTACGTAAAATTCGATCCAAATCACCATTAATTCGTGAACTGATCCATATTTTAATTCGGCTTTAGCACTCAGAGGCCCCTGTTTTTGTATGATGTTACGTGGTATCACTGCTAAATAGCGGGCTTTTCTTTTGATCAAACTGGATGTTATTCCCATGGAGTGGAGCGACTCAGTACCCTATGCGGCAATCGGTGTAATCTGTTTGTTGCTCGGCTATGCGTTGGGACTCAGGCGCTCACGAGCACTCAGGCGCCGGGTCCTTCGCCAGTTCAATGACCAATCATTGGCGCTGTTGGACGCCAATGCCGCGCTAAGTTCGCTGCAAAACTACACAAGCCAACAAGGGCGCAAGGACAACCTGCTAAAGCTGGTGTTGCGCAAACTCAACCAGGCAAACCAGCGCTGTGAAAAACTACAGCAAAAGCTGGTGCAACAGAATAACCGGCACTACGTCCAGCTGGCTCGCTTACGACTGCGCGCTGTTGAATTTCAGGAAACTGCCAGAAAAGCCGCCGGTATTGCCCGTCGCGCCACGGCACACCTGCGGCGGCTGGAACAAGCCTCTCCAGTTACCCAAACCATCGAAGCACCGGAACCCAAGTCTTACGGTACCGGTGACCCAGTAACCGTCAGTGTTGTCGATCAGGCGCATCTGGATAACCCGCGTGAGGTCATTGCACCCGTATCGAATCGCGACTCAGCCAGACTCAGTAAACTGCACAGCAGCAACGAGGCGACGGCACCAACCGGCTAACAGGGCAAACGATTTTGTTCGGCGCGGCATGATGGTATTATCCGCGCAATGGTGGCTCAGACTCTTCATGTAGAAATACCCTCAGCGAGGCGTGCCAGCGTCTGGCCATGGTTGGTAGCTCTGCTCTCCGGCGGCTGTCTAATAGTGGTCGTTGCACAGAAACTGCAGAGCATCCCGGCGTCACTGCTCGCACAGACCCAAGAACTGGTCAAAAGCAGCGGCTTTAACGACATTGAAGTACGCGTCGATGGCAGAGATATCGCGTTGCACGGTACCGTATCCACCGAACAATCCACGGTTCAGCTGATCGATCAGCTGTCATCGGTGGTCGGTGTTCGTCTGGTCCGCGATCAACTCACCACGATAGATCCCGTGGCGACGGCGCGGCAACAAACGCAGTCATTTCTGCAAGCACTGTCACGTATAGACACCTCTGTTGTCGCCTTTGAAGCTGGCAGCGTTCAATTCACACCCGGCAGTGACAAAGCGCTGGATCAGCTAGCGCAGCTAATGAATACAAACCCTGACTTTCGCATCCGGATCGAGGGCCATACCGATAACACAGGGCGCGAAAGTGTCAATCTCAGAGTGAGCCGCGAGCGCGCCGAGGCTGTTGCTCGTTATCTTGTCGGACATAATGTATCGCCAGATCAACTGATCGCTAAGGGGTATGGGTCAACGCAACCCTTGGCTGACAACACGACAGACAATGGCCGCGCCCGTAATCGGCGTATTGAAATCAGTTATGTCGACTAATGTCCAAACCGTGCGAGAACTAACGTGATCTATCTACTTGGCCAGATAGTGCTGGCATTGATGTTAGCGGCGCTGCTAGGGGGCGCCATTGGCTGGTTGGTACATCGAGCGTCGCACACAGCCGACATTGAACAGCTCAACGGCGCTATCAGACATCAACAGAATCAACTCAAACAAGCGCAATCGGATGTCGCCATGCTGACCGATGATTACGACGACCTGCAACAACGTTCGCAAGATGAGATCGACGGGTTACGGGAACAGAATCGCCAGATTCCCTTTCTTAATACAAACCTGGAAAAATCCCAACTGCTAGTACGGCAGATGATGCAAAAGCACGAGGCCAAGGTACGTGACCTGTCCACGGAAAATCAGTCACTCACCCAAAAACTCAAAAATATTGAAGATCGCCGACAGGCCAATAACCAGGTGCAAGCCGAGCTGGACAGTGCGCGCCGCCGCCAGATAGCCAACGAAGCTGCAGATACGCAATATGCGCTGGACACACCCGACGATACTGCCCACGACCGACTCTCAGCGCACGAACCCTTTGATGATGGCGCTGATGACACAGAGGCTGGTAGGTCCACTGATTCGGACAATACCTCAGAGGCCACCGTGGAAGTCGAAGGATTGGCGCGTCACCGCGTAGCTGACGATAGCCCAGCACCGGATAATATCGCCGATAAACCTGCTACAGCAACGACTGTGAGCAACACTCGCAATCGGGCTAGCTGGGCATCTGCCCCGCTGGACACAGCGGCAAAAAGCACCGCCGATGCCCACAACAAGGCCGAGACCGACGCTGACACCGATCCGTTTGATAACGTCGTGGAAGTAGCCAGTGACCTGCAGCGAGAACTTGATATTGAGCCAAATGAAGACCCACTGCTTCACGGCAGTGCTGACCGGTCTAATCTGTTTGAGCCCGTCGAGCAACGAGACGATTTAAAGCAGATATTTGGCATTGGCCCTGTCACAGAACAGGCGCTGAATGATTTGGGCATCACCAGTTACTCGCAACTGGCTGAGTTGAAGCACCATGAAATAGAAACGATTGCTAATGCCTTGCAGATTGTGCCTGGACGTATCGAACGCGATGACTGGGTTGGTAATGCCAGACGTCAGCTTGAGGATGTACTAGAAGAGCTTTAGCATGGCCAGCATTGCTTAAGCGGTGTGGCGCAGCGTCGTTTAATCTGGCTCATCCTTTGCACTGCAAATGTGTTGACTCACCTTTTGCAAAATTCTTGAATCCCCACTGCCTGATCGTGCCCCGGAAAAACGCATGGATAGCGCGCAGGACCACCTATCGCGCCTCACATCGACGCCAGTTGAATCGTCGTATAGTCACAAGCTGCCTGTTGTTGTGGGTCACCTGCTGGACAAATCATGTGTACGCCGCTGGCGACAAGGTGGTGGACGGGTATCCAGACTTCGAAGCCTGCTCTATCGGCAATGGGGCTGCCAAGCTGGTGGCACAATGCACCACGCTTGAAGTACCCTTGGACCCGGATGCGGACAACGATGAGACACTCGAACTGGCGATCGCACGCATACCCGCCCGTCGACAGTCTGCTTTAACCGATGCGTTCACCCTACTCGCAGGCGGCCCCGGACAGTCCGCCATAGAATCGTTCCCGGCTATCTCGTATGCCTTCAGGCACATTATGAAAGATCGTGATGTGATACTGATCGATCAGCGTGGTACCGGTGGCTCGGCAAAATTATCCTGTCCCGAAGCGCCCGATTCATTAGGCCTGGAATTCAATGTCGATACCGAACACCTGAGTAAGCTTGCACGTGAGTGTCTAGATTCACTGGCTTATGATCCGCGATTGTTCAGCACCAGCGTGGCTGTGCATGATTTAGATATGATCAAACACAGGCTTGGCATCAGCCAGTGGAACCTGTATGGCATCTCCTACGGTACGCGCGTGGCCCAGCATTATTTACGACGCTACCCCGCATCGGTTCGCACCATGGTCCTGGATGCGGTAGTGCCACCCGAGGTTGCTCTCGGCCCGCAGATAGCCCCACTGGCGCAGCGTGCGCTGGATTTAATTCTGGACAGATGCAGTAACGCTCCTGGTTGTGCCAATGCATTTGGTGATCTACACAGTGGCTTAAATGCCTTGCTCGCGGCACTCGATGAGCAACCGCGCACCATTACCTACGAGGATGTTGCGACCGGCAAGCTGGACACCATGGAATTTACCCGTGAACATCTGGCCGTTACGCTGAGGTTGATGTCCTACAGCGCGCAGAGTGCAGCCATACTGCCCTCGATGTTGCATGAGGCGATTGTCAACAACAATCTGGCACCGATGGCACGACAGGCCAACTTGCAGACACGCTCACTGGGTGACTCTCTGGCTACCGGTATGCACCACGCGGTGATCTGCACAGAGGATGCACCGTTTATGAACACTCAGAATAGTGAGCCAGCACAGAGCAGCCGCACAACGACAAGCTATCTGGGAGATGCCATTGTCGAGTCGCTACTGGCCAGTTGCAACGCCTGGCCAGCGGGTCGTATCGATGAGGAATTCAAGCAGCCACTGGTATCCGACAAACCCACACTCATACTCTCAGGAGAGGCTGACCCCATCACCCCACCCGACTATGGCACAACCGTAGCGAACAACCTCAGTCGGTCACTGCATATTGTTAATCCGGACCAGGGACACATGCAGGCCCCGTTCGGCTGCATGCCGATCTTGCTGGCTCAGTTTGTCGATGCGGCAGACGTAACCACGCTGGATACCACCTGCCTGGAGCGACTGCGAGCACCGCCGTTTTTTATCGATGCTAACGGACCGCTGCCATGATCATTGCCAGGCAGTTGCGGAAGAGTTTTAAACCAGCATCTCGCTTGTCGGGCAAAGGCAAACGGGCTAAACGTATTGTTGCCGTTGATGATGTCAGCTTCGATGCAGCCGATGGCAGCATTACCGGCTTACTGGGACCAAACGGTGCTGGCAAATCCACGACCTTGCGTATGCTAGCAACGCTTGTCAGTCCCGAGCACGGCCACGCCATCATTGATGGCTTTGATGTTCAACACGATGTGCTGGAAGTACGTCAACACCTGGGCTTCATGCCGCACAACGCCGGTATATATCCGCGCCTAACATCGCGTGAGAACATTCACTACTACGCGCGCTTGTGTGGTCTGGATAATCGGCAGTCACAACAACGCGTGGGCGAACTCATCGAACAGCTGAGTATGTCTGACTTTGCTGATCGTCGCACAGCCGGTTTTTCACAAGGCCAGAAAACCAAGGTTGCGTTAGCTCGGGCACTGGTTCACCAACCGCAAACCATTATGCTCGATGAACCCACCAACGGACTGGATGTCATGGCCACACGGGGTTTGCGCGACATTATTCGAACCTTAGCAGCCAACGGCCACTGCATTGTGTTCTCCAGCCACATAATGCAAGAGGTGGCTGCTCTGTGTGATCACATTGCGATTATCTCCAACGGCGTGATCGCCATGGAAGACACCCTACAGGGTATTTTACAGCGTACAGCGCAGACCGACCTGGAGGACGCATTCGTTGTGGCGACCCGTTCGCTGCAAGACAATGCTTTGGATACTAACCGCTCATGAACCTGTTCATTGTCATGTTCAAGGAGATTGTGGACAACCTGCGCGATCGACAGACCGTGTTTTATGCCTTGTTGTTTGGCCCAGTCCTACTGCCGTTATTGCTGGGTGGTTCCATGGTTGCAAGTTTCAAGCAACTGTCCATCGACTTTGATCAAATCACCCGTTTGAGCGTGGTCAACGCGGACAAAGCGCCACAGTTGATTGAATTTCTGTACAGCAACAATGTGGATGTCGACCCGGCACCACGCAATGTACAAAGCAGCGTTCGTTATGGCGACACCTTGGTGGTTTTGGAAATCAAGGATGATTTCGCATCCGCCCTGCGCGCTGGCGAACCGGCACCATTGACACTGCACATGAACAATGCCGATAAAGACTCCAGCAAGGCAGCCAGACGTATCACAACATTGCTCAGGGTCTATGAACAAACTATCAACGCTCTGCGACTGCAGCATCGCGGTATAGACCCGCTGACGTTTGACAGTCTCAACATCATACAAAACGATGTGTCCAGTGATGGTGCTAACGGTCAATTACTGGCATCTATACTGCCTTTCTTGTTCATCATGTCCATGGTAATGGGTGGATTCTATCTGGCGATAGATACCACCGCCGGTGAACGTGAACGTCAGTCACTGGAACCACTGCTGAGTCTGCCTTTATCCAGAACAGCGGTGGTATTTGGAAAGTACGGTGCAACACTGTGCTTTGTTACCCTCTCAGGGTTGTTAACTGCACTGAGTATTTACACGCTGTTCAAACTGTTCCCTGTTGAACTGATGGGTGGACAGATTCGCTTTGATGGCAAGACACTAACGCGTGCCTTTCTGCTAGCCAGCCCATTGCTGCTGTTTATCTCCGCGTTACTGATAACGGTATCTGCCATCACTCGTAGTACCAAAGAAGCACAGACCTATCTGGGTTTATTGATGGTCATCCCAATGGCACCATTTTTCTTGCTGCAATTTCTCAATGTGCGATCAACAACAATGAGTATGCCGATTCCTATGCTCAGCCAATATCAGCTACTCGAAAGCACGGTGTTAGGGGATACGATACCGTGGCTGCACATTGCGTTATCAGCTGCCGGTACACTGATCGCTACGGCGGTGCTGTTGTTTCTGGCAAGCCACTTGTACCGCAGAGAGCGGTTGTTGCACTGAGCGCAAACAGCGGTTTACTTCATGTTTTCAGGGGCTATCAAATCGGGTAATTTCTGCCGTTGAATTTTACCCGAAGGCCCCTTTGGTAGCTCTACGAGGAAATAAATGCGGTCTGGGCATTTAAACGTACCCACACGTTCCTTACACAGGTGAAGCAGATCCGCCTCCTTGAGTAATGAGCTGGCCCTGATACACACAGCCGCCTCTACCCGCTGCCCGAAGTCATTGCAAGGTCGGGCAAAGGCTGCAGCTTCAATGACATCGCTGTGTTGATACAAGGCATCGTCAATCTCTCGTGGTGCTATGTTCTCTCCTCCTTTTATGATCAGCTCTTTGAGCCTGCCAGTAATAAACAGATACCCGTCGTTATCCTTGCGCCCCAGATCACCTGTTCGTAGCCAATGCCCTGCCACCAAGGCGTCATGAGTCGCAGCCGGGTTGCGAAAGTAGCGTTGCATAACATTCGGCCCTCGAACCAGTAACTCACCTTCTTGTCCATCAGGTAGTTCCGATAACTGGGTATCTACAATTTTTACCTCATCGCCAACTGGTTTGCCGGGAGAACCGAGCTTACGCTTGCCAGGGGGCATAGGATTTGTGAGAATCTGTGCAGCCGTTTCAGTTAATCCCATCGTTTCGATCAAAGGCACTTGAAAGCGCTTTTCAAAACTACTGTGTACATCAGGCGATAGCGGTGCAGAGGCTGAACGGCCAAAACGCAGGTAAACGCGCTGCGGTACACTTGTCGCATCACGCAGTAAATAGGCTATTTGCGTGGGCACGACGCTGAACCAGCTACATCTGTATCGATCAATATGATCCCAAAAAGCCGATGTGGAAAAACGCTGCGGCAACACCACTGATCCACCAACAACCAGTGGACCAAAAATTGTCACGCACAGCCCATTGATGTGATACAGCGGTAGCACACATAACGCACGATCCGAGGCCGTCAATTGATGACCCAACGCAACGTTACACCCCCCAGCAATGAGGTTACCGTGACTGAGAATCACCCCTTTAGGTCGGCCAGTTGTACCGCTGGTGTACATCAGCAGCCCATCTGAATCAGTGTCTGGCAGGGGTATTTCGGACGCTCGTGAAGGTTGCATCTGTTGATGAGCCAAAAGAGCATCGAGCGTATCATCATTCAATATGTGCACGCGGGGTGTCAGCGTATCGGAGTCAAACACGTGGCTACTCAGTGCCTCTTGGACAAGCTGATCGTTCTCGCTCTGAGTCAGCACAAGTGCGCTTTGCGAGTGACTTAACACATAGGCGATAACATCACGCCCCGCCACTAGATTAATCGCAACGGCTCGATAACCACCGTACAAGATACCCAGAATGCTGATCACCGCACAGCGAGAATTATGCAAAGCGAAGGCAACACTTTGGCCCGGTTCAATCCCTTGCTCACGTAGCAGTTGTGCAACAGCGCGAACCTCAGCGCGAAGTTGTGCAAATGTCAGCACATTATCGTTTGCTGGGTCAATTAAAAACACGGCAGCACCCATTGCCGCCGCCTGAGTATCGATCAGCTCACGCACGGATCCACTTGCACTAGCGGATAAATGAAGCGACGGTGGCTGACCAGCGCTCTTTGGTTTAGTCGCATCCACTACGAAAAACGATCCATGAATTGTTCGATTAAGACCCTGCCTCAGCCCAGTACTGGGCAAACACATCATCAAGCGATGGTTCTAGGCTGGGTATGGGGCGGACCACTCGCGTCACGTTCATAAAATGCCGATAGTGCAGATTATTATCAATGGAATTCCCCCCCCAGCTACCGCACCCCATAGACAATGAAAATGGCAGTCCATTATCAAAAGACCCACCGGTAGCAAAACAGTGTGCCTGATTAACAATGACGCGACACGTGGGTAATGATGTACCCAGCGACATGGCGCGTGCGTCATCTTTAGAATGCAACCCGACCGAATGACCGGCTCCCTGATAGGCCAATATGAGACGGGCCTGCTTAACCGCTGCATCAAAGTCATCCACCACGTACAGGGTGAGAGCCAGCGAGAGTTTTTCACCCGATTCAGGCGCCTGAGCACCAACCTGATCACCAGGCAATACTACAAACCGTGCAGAATCTTGTTCGTCCACTGCCACCTTAGCCTGCTTCAGAAATACCGGCATATCCTTAGCGATCATGTGTCGGTTTAAATGACCGTTGTCAAACAATGCGCGTTTGACATCATTGGCTGCTTGATTATCTAGAATACGCCCACCATGAGCGTGAAGAGCCTGCATGAATTTATCAACGATACTACGCACCACAATAACCACATTTTCTGACGAGCAGGATGTTGCGTTATCAAAGGTCTTTGATGCAGATATTTTGCGTGCAGCCTCGTGCAAGTCGGCGGTCTCGTCCACAATGACTGTGGCATTGCCAGCGCCCACGCCAATGGCAGGTGTACCCGACTGGTAAGCTCGGCGCACATTGTCTTGGCTACCGGTAACAATAATCAGGTCCACCGATTCCATCAACTGTTGAGTTTTCACCTTGGACGAAGGTGCACTGATCATTTGCACCAGGTCGTGATCGATACCGACTTTATCGAATTCAGCGTGGACGTATTGCAGCAACATCTGGCATACCGATACTCCTTTTGGCGATGGTGACAGCACGATCGCATTGCCACACTTTAAGGCATTGATCATATTGTTAGCAGGTGTTGCTGCCGGATTGGTTGATGGGACAACAGCACCCACCACGCCCAGTGGTCTGGCAATTTCAGTGATACCGCTGTGTTCGTCATGGCTAATGACACCGACAGTTTTAACGGTTTGTATATCGCGCAAGAGACCCAGAGTTTTCCGGTGATTTTTAATCGTCTTGTCCGCCACATTACCCAAACCGGTCTGCTGCACAGCCAGTTCGGACAAGGCCTTATTACGCGACGGTTCCATGATAGCCCAAGCCGCCGCCAAGGCTGCTTGGTCAAAACGGCGCTGATCAGCACCGTCTATAAATTTGGCCTGAGCCACGCGTGCCCGAGCAACCATCGCCTGCACTTCGGCTTGTTCCTCCTGACTTTTTATCGATTGCTCGGGCATCGCGTTACTCTCAGCTTACTTCTGGTTTTTACGTCGACCGACTACTTTAAGCCAGCCAGTAGCTCGGTCAAGGTTTCTTGCCGCGCTGCCCACATAGCCTGTACTTCTTCGCGTGTCATGATTTTCACCGGTGAACCACCCGCAGCCATCTGCTTGGCAACTCGGGCATCACCAAACATGGCAGGTACTTTTGCCGCCAGCATATCGATAACGTCCTGCGAGGTGCCAGCAGGCACCATGACACCGCGGAAATTAACTGACGCGTTGTCTACATCAAAACCAGCTTCCATTAGCGTCGGTACATCGGGTAGAAACTCGGCAGAGCGTTCCAGGTCGGCAACAGCCAGGATTTTTACATTGCCAGATTCACGGGCACGAAAGGCATCAGACAGGTTATTGATTCCAGCGATAACATCACCGCCGATAACCGCTTTCATCGCAGCCGCACCGCCGCCTTTGGTCGGTATGTAGGCCATCTTCGCACCGGTTGCTTTTTCAAGCTGCAATGCTGCTATATGGTGTCCAACGTATAGCCCTGCACCAGACAATGTCACCTTACCGGGGTTCTCCTTGGCAAAGGCCACCAGCTCTTCGATGGTGTTGTATTCACTGTCAGCACCCACCACTACCACCGCAGGGTC